>NZ_JAKQYH010000042.1:0-205194 GCF_022343545.1 Streptomyces arenae | reverse complement strand
CCCGGCCCGCCCCCCCCACCCGGCTCGGTCACGTCAGGGCTGCCACCACGATGGTTCCCCGCTTACGCGCCACGGAGACGCTCTTCCCGGCGACGGTGACCTCGCGGGCCCACGGCGCCTTCAGCACGAGTTCGGCGCCGTCTGCCCGTGCCGCGGTGCCGGAGATCTCGACGGTCTTGTCCCTGGTGTTCAGCCGCACGGCCAGCGTGCCGTTCAGCGTCCCGCCGGCACTGAGCAGGTCCTTTCCGTCTTCGGTGAGGGTGGTGCCGCCGGTGAGCAGGAAGCGCTGCACGGGCCCGTCCTGGTCGACGTAGGCGAGCGGTCCGTCGTAGCCGTACGGGCCGAAGTCCCGCGCGGTCCCGTCGTCCGCCGCTCGCAGGTAGTACCCCTTGAGCGAGTCGGCTCGCAGTTCCAGGACGCGCCCGTCGTGCCGGCAGGCCGCCAGGCTCAGGCGCGCCTTGGGGCGGGTGCCTTCGGGGACCGGCAGCAGCAGCGTGTCCAGCCGCACCGTGCCGGCCGCGGTCAGCGAGTAGGAGACGTAGGAGGCGGGCGACACCTGGTAGGTGACGGAGGAGTAGTAGCCGTCCTTGAGGGCGACGGTCGCCGCGCCGGGATCGGCGGGGGTGATCCGCAACTGGGTGCCGCTGTCGAAGGCGGTGTGCGCGCTCGCCCCGTCGAGGGTGAGGGCCGCGTCGGGCAGCAGGTGCCAGTTCTGCTCGTAGGAATGCTCGGCCGAGTCCGCGGGAGTCAGGGTGTCGGAGACGATCCAGCCCAGGTCGTGCAGGAACAGGGCGGAGCGTTCGTGGCGCACGCCCGGGGTGGCGTCGGTGTAGCCGTCGGCGAGGTCGGCCCAGGGCGTGGAGACGTTGGTCACCGCTCCGGCGGCGGTCGGGACCTGCGCGAGGCCGTCGATGGTGACGGTGTTGTGCGACTGGCTGGTCAGGCGCAGCCAGTCGGCGACGGGGTCGGTGACGTAGGCGTAGGCGCCCATGGCGGGCAGCAGCGGACGGTCGTGGGCGTAGACCTGGACCGCGAGCTCGTCGGGGTGGCCGTGGTTGCCGCGGTCGGCCGCCATCCGCAGGTACCAGTCGGTGTCGGTCCAGCCGGTGCGCTGGACGACGACCCGCGTGTCCGGGTAGGTGACCGAGGTGTGGTCGGGCGCGGTGCCCTCGGCGCCGCCGGTGGCCACGTACGTCAGCTCGTCGTCGCCGAGCAGTCTGGCGAGCGAGGCCAGGGAGGCGCGCTGGTCGGTGTAGCTGGAGTCGCCGTAGGCGGGGTCGTAGCCGTTGGGGTAGGTCTGGTCGGCGAGGAACCAGGCCAGGCCGCTCAGCGGCGGGACGCTGCCGACGTCGTAGTCGTTGGCGGCCATGACCTTCGAGGTGCCGACGAAGGTGGTCGCGACGCCCATGGCGTAGGTGGAGGACGCCTCGATGTAGCCGTTGTCGGGGTAGAGCGAGCTGCCGAGCTGCTGGACCAGAAAGGCCAGCGCGTCGCTGCGCCAGGTGGCCGCCGCCGTGAACTCGGGGAAGCACACGCCGAGATACGCCAGCGCGCTCTTGATGGTGATCATCCAGTTGGCGGTGGTGGAGGTGGTGGTGGAGAAGTAGGGTCCCGCTGCGTAGACCGCCTTCAGCAGGCTGGTGTTGGCGTCGGCGGTCAGTGACGGACTGGTGCGCAGGATCTCGTAGACGTAGGACCAGTTCTGGTAACGCCAGGCGGCGTCCAGGTTGCGGGGGTAGCTCGCGGCACCGCTGGGCGCCCCGTAGGCGCTGGTGTTGGTGTCGGCGATGAAGTCGGTCATCAGGCCGATGAGTCCGGCGGCGATCTTCTCGTCGCGTGAGGCGGCGTAGGCGTCGGCGAGCGGGCCGGCGAAGTAGAACCGCGGCAGCTGGTAGTAGAACTCGCTGTCGACGTCGGCGCCGGTGATCTTCTTCCAGTCGAAGCCCTTGGGGTCGGCCTGCCAGGAGAAGGTGTTCTGGACGGTGTTGTTCCAGGTGCGGGTGGTCTCGTCGAAGGTGACGGCGACCTGGTAGAGCATGACGTCCTGGGAGGTGCCGTCGGTGCGGCCGGTCAGGCCGAGGGTGGCGCTGACCGGGGAGGCCACGCCGGACAGGTCGAACCAGAGGTAGCCCTTGCTGGTGGTGGCGCTGAAGGCTCCGGTGCCCTCGTCGTGGACGACGAGGGTCTCGGCGGAACCGAAGACGGTCCCGGTGTCGGTGCCGGCCGCGATGTAGGTGCTCTGGGAGGCGCTGCGCGTGACGACGGAGCCGTCCGCGTAGGTGAGCGTCAGCCGCGGCGCGTTGTCGGCCGCGTGCCGGCTCGCGAACTCGGCGGTGGCGCTCTCCTTGTCACGGGCCATCAGCATGAAGCCCACGCCGGCGGCGCTGACGGAGCCCTGGACCGCCGCGGTGACGTCGGGGGTCAGGGTGGTCCAGTCGCCGCCGACGGTGAGGGTGGTCTGGTAGATCTCGCCCTTGCCCAGGGTCCATATGCGGTCGAGGAAGAGCGGGACGAGGGGGGTGCTGTACACACCGTTGTACGCCCAGGCCGGGGGGACGCGCGTGTCACGGGTCCTCATGTACTGGAGGAGGGCGGTGCGGGCCGTCGTGTAGTCGCCGGATTTGGCGGCGGCGGCGACCGACGCCATCGCGGAGTGGCCGTCGTAGTCGAATACCGGGGTGGTCGTCCAGGTGCCGGTGGCGGAGTTCCAGGCGCCGAAGAACGCGGCGTCGGTGATCTCGGTGCTGACGGTCGCCGCCGCCGCGCTGGTGGCGGTGACCACGCTCAGCAGGGGCGTCGCCGCCGCGCCGGCCAGGATCGCCTGGAGGAGGTTTCTGCGGGTGAGGGACATGCTGGACTCCCGGAAGGGTCGGGGAACAGGGGCGCGGGGGCTTCTGCGGGGACAGGAGGGTGGGCGTCAGGAGGTGGGGTCGACGTCGTCGAAGCCGTCGGTGGAGTCGGCGGCGACGGCGACGTTGTCGTGCCAGACGACGCGTTCGCCGACGTCGGTCGCCCCGTCCCTCCAGGAGGGCTTGTAGAGGCCCCACTTGACGTAGCCGTAGGTGGTGGACGCGTCGTTGTAGGTGTCGGCCACGTTCTCGGCGTCCAGGACCTGGGTCCAGCCGGTCGCTTTGCTGGTCTGGTGCCAGGCCTTGATGAAACCGGACTGCGTGTACTGCCAGTTCACCTGGAAGACGAAGTCGTGCCAGACCCCGGTGGTGAGCGTGGACAGGTCGTAGCTGGTTTTGCTGAGGGAGGCGCTCGCGTGGTTCTGGTAGTCGCAGAGCACCGGGTCGGAGTTGACCCGCAGCCGCAGCTTGGAGGCAGCCGTCGAGGTCGCCGGCAGCACCTCCAGGAACATGGCGGGAGACCGGCTGGGGTCGTCACACGAGGACTTGGTGTGGTGCCACTGGAAGACGATGTCCTCGGTGCTGTCGGCCTGCCAGGTGGACGGGATGTAGACGCTGAAGCCGTACCAGAACGTCTCGCCGGACGTGAAGCGGGCGGCGGTGATGTCCTCGGCGTCGCTCTCCGCGCGCGGCCCGTCGGCGGCGGTGTCCCCGTACTTCACGTCGGAGCGCACGGAGTCGCTTCCGGTACGGGCCAGGGAGCTGTCGACGGTCAGGGAGTAGGTGCAGCAGCCGGCCACGCCGATACCGGAGATGCCGGAGGTGGTGTCGCCGCTCTCGTAGGTCGCCCGGACGACCGCGTCCGCGGACGCGGGGCAGGCCAGTCCGACGAGCAGGGTCAGGAGGGTGAGCGGGATGATCAGGAGGAGTCGACAGGAACCTTTCTTTCCACGATCCGGCATGACTGTCCGGCCTTTCTGATGGGAGGGGACATCCGGAGGTTCAGGACGGACGGTGCGGGAGAAGTGGTGTCGCGGCGCACCCGAGCGGGGTGCGGTGGCCACGCCACCCCGTTCGGGTACACCGGGACTGACAGCCATGCGGGCACACCGGCCGGGGCCCGGGGCGGTCGGGTCAGGCTGAGCGGGCGAGCCCGGCTCGGTGGACGGGGCCGGCGAACGGCTCTCCGGCGGCGTAGCGGGCCAGTTCGGCGAGGGCGTGCTCGGTGAGCCGATACAGCTCCCCGCCGACGGAGCCCGCGATGTGCGGGGTCAGGAGCGCTCCGGGCAGTTCGTAGAGGGCCGATCCGGCCGGCAGGGGCTCCGGGTCGGACACGTCGAGCACGGCGTGGATGCGACCCGAGGCGACCTCCCGGGTGAGGGCGTCGGTGTCCACCAGCTCCCCGCGCGCGGTGTTGATCAGGGTCGCCCCGTCACGGAGCAGTCCCAGGCGCGCGCTGTCCATCATGTGGTGGGTCTCGGGCAGGCTGGGGGCGTGCAGGGAGACGGTGTCGGACGCGGCGACCAGCGTGTCGAGGTCGACCAGCCTCGCGCCCAGCGAGCGCGCCTCGGCGGCGTCCAGGTAGGGGTCGGCGAGCAGCACCTCGAAGTCGAAGGGCCGCAGCAGTTCCAGTAGCCGGCGGCCGACGAGGGAGGCGCCGGCGACTCCCACGGTCCGGCGGTAGTTGCCGACGGACGGGAAGTGGTCGCTCCAGGGCAGGAACGCGCGGTGCTCGCGGTAGAGCCGTTCGATCTGCCAGACCCGCTTGTGGGCGAGGAGAATCGCGGCGAGGGTGAACTCGGCCACCGGTACGGCGTTGGCCGCGGCCGCCGAGGCGACCGCGATGCCGCGCTCCCAGCAGGCCTCGGTGACATGGTGCTTGACCGACCCGGCGATGTGGACGACCGCCCGCAGGTTCGGCGCGCGGTCCAGGACGTCGTGGTCCAACGGCGGGCAGCCCCAGCTGGTGACGAGCACCTCCACCGAACCCAGATCGGCCGTCCCGCCGAAGTCCTCCAGCACCTCGTCGGGGTCAGTGTCCACGAGCCGGACCAGGTGTCCCGTCAGGTCAGGGGTGAACAGCGAGTCCCGTACCGAACGGCGCATGGCGAGCCGGGCCGGCGGGCGGCGGGCGGCGGTCCTCATCGGGTGGGTGGCTCCTTCCGGGAGTACGGTCACTTGACGGCTCCGGCGGTCATGCCCGAGCGCCAGAACCGCTGGACGGCGAGGAACAGGGCGATCAGCGGGATCACGGCCACCAGCGAGCCGGTGATGGCGAGCAGGTAGTCGTCGGGGTGGCCCTGGCTGAGCGCGCTGGCGTTCCAGGCGTAGAGGCCGAGGTTGACGGGGTAGAGCTGCTGGTTGGACAGCATCACCAGGGGCAGGAAGAAGTTGTTCCAGATCGCGGTGAACTGGAACAGGCCGATGGTGACGAAGCCGGGGCGCATCATCGGCAGGGCGACCGACCAGAAGGCGCGCAGTTCGCCGGCGCCGTCCATCCGGGCCGCCTCGACGACCTCGTCGGGGACGTAGGAGGCGCTGAAGATCCGCGCCAGGTAGACACCGAAGGGGAAGACCAGGCCCGGCAGGAACACTCCCCAGAAGCTGTTGGTCAGATGGACCCGGGCGGCGAGCAGATAGGTCGGCAGTACCAGCGCGGCCGTGGGGATCATCACGCCGACCAGCACCAGGCCGTAGGTGGCGCCCTTGCCGGGGAAGTCGAACTTGTCGAAGGCGTAGCCGGCCATCGCGCAGATGAGCGCGGCCAGCACCGCTCCGCCGCCGGCGTAGAGCAGGGTGTTGCCGAGCCAGCGGAGGTAGATGCCGTCCTGCGCGGCGAACAGGTGGCGCAGGTTGGAGAAGAGGTCGAAGTGGTGTCCGGGGGCGAACCCGTTGGTGCCGAACAGGTCGGTGAGGTTCTTGGTCGACGCCATCAGCAGCCAGACCGGGGGCGCCAGGGTGTACACCAGGACGAGCAGCAGGATCGCGTTCACTCCGACGCGGGAGAGGGAGAGGGGGGCGCGCTTCCCCCTGCCGCGCGGAGGGCGCCGGGCCGCGGGACCGGTGTCCTCCGTCGTCCCGGCCGGGCGGGGCGCGCCGTTCTTCCTCACCTCCGTCGGGTGCGGCGTGCCCGGGTGGCCGTCCGCGGCCGGTTCCGTGCGGGGAGGTCCGAGGGTCTCGTTCATGCGGTGCTCCGTCGGTTGGCCAGCCGCGTGACGACGAACGACAGGACGGCCGCGACGCCCGCGATCAGCAGCGAGGCCGCGGCGGCGGTCCCGTAGTCGTTGCGGTTGAAGGCCGCGTCCTGGGTGTAGAGGTTCGGCGTCCAGGTCCTGGTGATCGTGGACGAGGCCTGGATGAGGATCTTCGGCTCGTTGAAGAGCTGGATTCCGCCGATCACGGTGAAGAGGGCGGCCATGGACACGGCGGGGCGGATCAGCGGTGCCTTGATCCGCAGGGCGAGCTGGAGTCCGCTGACGCCGTCCAGGGCGGCGGCCTCGATCACCTCCCGGGGGACGGCCTGCAACGCCGCGTAGAAGATGACGACGTTGTAGCCGAGCCACTCCCAGAGCGCCACGTTGACCACGGACAGCAGGGGGTGGGTGGTGGCCACGCCGGCGGAGCCCGCCGACTGCCCGAGCCAGTCGGTGACCGGGCTGAGCCCGGGTGTGTAGAGGTACAGCCAGATGAGGGCGGCCACCAGTCCCGGGACGGCGTGCGGGAGGAACAGCGTCACCTGGGTGACGCGCCTGGCCGCGGCCAGACCGGAGTCCAGGAGCAGCGCGACCGCCAGGGCGGCCAGCGTGAGCACCGGGACGTAGATCACGACGTAGGCGGCGATGGTGAGGAAGCCGTGCAGGAACTCGGCGTCCGACAGGACCCGCGTGTAGTTGCCGAGTCCGGTGAACTCCCGCTCGACACCGCCGAGTCCGAGCCCGGAGGACTGCTCGCTGAACAGACTGAGCCAGGCCGCGTAGACCAGTGGTGCCAGGGTGACGAGGGAGAAGAGGGTCAGGAACGGCGCGAGGAAGAGCGCGGCACCGCGCCGCTGCCGCTGGGTCATGGGGGTCGCCATGGTGGTTGCTCCTGGGCTTGTGTGCCGGCCGGCCGGGCCCTCTCGGTCGCGGACGCTCCGGGTCCCGGACGCTCGGGTCCCGGACGGTCCGGCCGGCGGCTCGGTCACTTGGCGACGGTGAGGCCGCGGGCCTCGGTCGCCTGCACGGTCGCGTCCTGCACCTGCCGGAAGACGTCGGTGAGGTCGGCCGAACCGCTGGTGACCTTGCCCAGCCGGTCGTCGAAGGCGGTCTCCGTGGTGGCCATGGTCGGGCCCCAGCGCCAGTCCGGCACCACGGCGTCGTACGAGGCGGTGAGCTCCGCGAAGATGTCCTGGCCGCCGAAGTAGTCCGTGGAGAACTGGGACTTGGCGGTCGTCACCAGCGACTGCTTCGCCGGGTACATGCTGGTGGCGTCATTGGCGTACCAGGCCTTCACGCCGTCGGCCTCGGTGGTGATCCACCTGATGAACTCCAGGGCGGCCTCGGAGTGCTTGGCGCCCTTGGGGACGATGAAGGACGATCCGCCCCACATCGACGAGGTGGTGGTGCCGTCCCAGCTGGGCAGCTGGGCCACGGCCCAGTCGCCGCTCTCGTCCGGGACCGTCGCCTTCAGGTTGCCGGCGCAGTACGAGGCGCAGAAGTAGCCGACGAGGCTTCCCTTCTGGATGTCCGACCAGAACTGGTCGGTGTAGTCCGGCAGGGTGCTGACGAGGCCGTCCTTCACCAGGCCCTGCCAGTACGAGGCGACCTTCAGCGACGCCGCGTTGTCGATGCCGATCTTCCAGGAGTCGCCCTCGGTGCCGAACCAGTTGCCGCCGGCCTGCCAGGCCATCGAGGTGAGCAGGTTGTAGTTGCCGTTGAGGTAGGCGCCGGCCCGCTTGCCGCCGTCGATCGACTTGACCTTGGCCAGGAGCTTCTTGTAGTCCGCCCAGGTCTTGGGGGCGGTCAGGTGGTTCTTCGTGAAGAAGTCCTTGCGGTAGAAGTAGACCATCGGGGACGCGTCGCGCGGCACCGCCCAGGTCTTGTCGCCGAGCTGGACCAGGTTCTGGATGGAGTCGGGGAAGTTCTTGTCGACCAGCGAGCCCGCCTGGTCGCTGAGGTCGGTGGCGCCGCCGAGGCTGACGATCTCGGGAAGCCTGGCGTACTCGGATACGGCCACGTCCGGGACGTCGCCGGATTTGATGGCGTTGGACAGCTTGGTGTAGTAGTCCGTGGTGGTGGCGGGCATGGTCACGAACTTGACTTTGATGCCGGGGTGGGTCTTGTTGAAAGCGGCGGCCACAGTGTCCGATCCGCGCAGGAAGGACCAGAAGGTCACTTCCTGCACCTTGCCCTCCGCGTCGTTCGAGCCGGCGTCGCTCCCGGTGGAACACGCCGCGGTCATCGACAGCACCACCGCTGCCGCGAGGGCCACCAGAGATCTCGTCTTGCGCATCTCCCCACACCTTTCACTTGATGTCAGGAGACTGTCTGATATCGAACTGACCCTGTCAAGGGGTCAGTATCGCCCAACTCTCCGCAGTCCTCCCCCACTCCTCACAGCATTTGATATCGTTTACTTTCAGGTGATCGACAGGAAAGAGAAGACGCGTGCACGCCGAAGACAGACACAGGGCGATCATCGAGACCACCAGGGCCCGGGGTTCCCTCACGATCATCGAACTCGCCGAGGCGCTGGGCGTCTCCGCCGTCACCATCCGCGGTGACGTGCGCGAACTGGCGCGACGTGGGATCGTGCAACGCGTCCACGGCGGGGTGACCTGGCCCGCGCAGGACCAGCTGGCACCAGATCCGGCAACGCCCGCCGGGACTCAGTCACGACCACCCTCGGCGTCCGGATCCTCACGCGGGGAACCGCATCCCGTATACAACCTCGGCATGGTGGTGCCCCACGCGTCGTACTACTACCCGGAGGTGGTCAACGGTGCCCGCGCCGCCGCCGACACGCTGGGCGCGAAGCTGGTGCTCGGCGTCTCGCACAACACCGTCGCCGAGGAACAGGCCCTGGTAGCCCGGATGCTGCAAGCCCCGGCGGGCCTCGACGGCCTGGTGCTGAGCACCGTGGAGGACCCGCGCACCTCCCCCGGCACCGAGGCCTGGCTGCGGGAGCTCCCTGTCCCCGTCGTCCTCGCCGAACGCCGGACCGGACCGGCCACCGGCTTCGTCGAAGAGGTGGCCACCGACCACGAGTACGGCGCCCATCTCGCCGTCCGGCACCTCGCCGAACAGGGACGCACCCGGATCGCGCTGCTCCAGTTCGACACCCTCACCGCCCCCATGCTGCGCGTCGGCTACCGCGAGGCCCTGGCCGCTCTGCGCCTGAGTCCGGTTTCCGACGAGGTCCCGAACACGCTCACCGAGAACGACCTGGCGGACCTGGACGAGAAGTGCGCCAAGCTGGTGCGCGCCGTCGAGGAAGGCCTGCTCGACGCGGTCCTGGTCCACAACGACGCGATCGCCCTCCCCCTGGTGAGCCGCTTGCAGGCGGCGGGCGTCCGTATCCCGGCCGACCTCGCGGTCGTCACCTACGACGACGAACTCGCCGCCCTCGCCGACCCGCCCCTGACCGGCGTGGCCCCGCCTCGGCACACCGTGGGAGCCGAGGCCGTCGACCTGCTCGTCGCCCGACTCCGGGACCCGGACCGTCCCACCCGCGCCCTCCGGCTGCGCCCCGTCCTCCACCCCCGCGGCGAACGCCCCTGACCCGCGGGAGGACGGGCGCGCGGCGGTGTCGGCCGCCTCCGCATAGGCACCGGCGCGGTCGCGGCAGACGCCCTCGGTTCCCCGGTGGGCCTCGGGCCACCGGGCGAGGGTGGCATCCCGCTCCGGCAGCAGGTCGAGGACCTGATGGGTCTCGGCGTCGATCACGACCGTTCCATAGACATGTCCGCGCCGCAGCGCGTAATCGTCCACGCCGACGGCCCGGGGCTGCGTCGCGGCCGGGTCGGGCAGGTCCATCACCCGGCGCAGCGGCGTGGTGCGGCTGGCGGTGATGCCCATGCCTGGGAGAGGCGGGCACCGGCCCAGCCCGGCCCGGCAGGGCCAGCCCGAGGCGCACTCGTCGTCTGCCGCAGCCGCTCGGTGACCCGGCCGCGGCGGCGGGTCAGCCCCGGCACCTGCTCCACGAACGTCCGCCGAGCGCATGCGGCGGCCGGGCGGAAGAACCGCCCGACCCGCAAGGCGAGTTGCGCTCTCCGCCCGGCAGCGGGCAGATCTGCCGGAACCGCAGATAGGAGCTGTGGCCCCGTTCTGTCCAGTGGGCGCAGTCAGGGCAGGTGGCTCCGGCCGGCGTGCATCCCGCATCGACGCGTACCGCCTCGCCGTCTGTGCTCACGGCCGTGACCGCGACGCCGGAGACCGACGGGAACACTAGCCGCGCGATGGACCGCCGAGGTCGAACCGAGCTCAGCCGAGACCGCGATGGGCGGCCCACAGCTTTCCGGCATGGCTGGCGGCGTCCGCGACCAGGGATGCCAGTTCGGGCTTGTCGGGGACCGGGAACGAGACGTATGCGCCCCGACCACCGCCGACGGGCCGGCCATAGGCCTTTACGGCGAGGTGACCGTCCGGGAGAAGCCGGACGTTGAGTGTGGTGAGCGTGAATGCTTCACCCCGTCGAGTGTCCGTCCAGCGAAGCGCCTGCGGGACCGTGACGTTGATCGCCAGAGCACTCACTTCCAGGTCGCTACTCATGGACAGATGATCTCATGCAAGTCCCGGCAGGCGGCCACAACCGGCTTACGTACCTGGCGGTTTGAACCCGGATCAAGTCCGGGCACCCGCCGACGGCTGCCTGCCCGCCGCTGCCACCACGCGGGCCTGCGCGCGGCGGAGGCCCGCGCCGCAGGGGGTGTCAGTCCTGGGCGTCGGTGCGCCGGTCGTAGGCGGCGCGCGCGGCGTACACCTGGGCGGCGCGGTCGTGGGTCCAGGTGCACAGCACCCGGGTCTGCTCGGCGACCTCCACCCCCAGCGGGGTCAGGGCGTACCGGACCAGGGGCGGGGTCGCGTCCGGGTTCACCGTGCGGCTGACGATGCCGTCCCGCTCCAGGGTGCGCAGGGTCTGCGCGAGCATCTTGCGGCTGATGCCGCCCACCGAGCGCTGCAGCTCGGAATAACGCTGGGTGCCGCGCTCGCGCAGGCTCATCAGCATCAGCAGGGCCCACTTGTCGGCCAGGTCGACGAACACGTCACGGCTGGGACAGGCCGCGTCCAACAGATCCATCTCGCGGTCCGGATCCAGGACCGCCGGAGTCTTCTCTGCCTGCGCCATGAGACCCAGATTACACCAGCCTCCCAAAGCAGGTATGGTCTCTTTTAGAGACCTGATGTACTTTCGAGACTCAGTCACTATCACAAGGAGACCCCATGCCCGAGAACACCGTCCGCCCCCTGGTCGCTGTCGCCTACCACTCCGGCTACGGCCACACCGCAGTCCTGGCCGAAGCTGTGCGCCGCGGCGCCGAGAAGACCGGGGCGGAGGTCGCCTTCATCGCCGTGGACGCCGTCACCGAGCAGCAGTGGCAGCAGCTGGACGCCGCCGACGCCATCGTCTTCGGCGCCCCCACCTACATGGGCGGCGCCTCGGCCGCCTTCCACGCCTTCGCCGAAGCCACCAGTGGCCGCTACATCAGCAACACCTGGGCCGACAAGATCGCGGCCGGGTTCACCAACTCCGCCTCCAAGAGCGGCGACAAGCTCAACTCCCTGGCCTTCATGCACGCCCTGGCCGCCCAGCACCACATGATCTGGGTCGGCCTGGGGCTGGCCCCCGGATGGAACGCCACCACCGCCAGCGAGCACGACCTGAACCGGCTCGGCTTCTGGACCGGCGCCGCAGCCCAGACCCCCCAGGACGGCGGCATCGAACACGTCCACCCCTCCGACATCGCCACCGCCGAACACCTCGGCGCCCGCGTCAGCCGCCTCGCGGCCGTCCACATCGCCGGCAACGCCGCGCTCGCCGCCGCCTAGCGGTCTGTCGGACCGGCGGACCGGCGGACCGGCGAGAAGTCCGCTCTGAAGACGAAGCCGCCCAGTCCAAGCTCAGCCTGGCACCACGGCCGGGTACCACACGCCGAACCACTGCTCGGCGTCCCACTCCTCGAACCGTTCCACCTCGGTGAACCCCAGCTTCGCCGCGAGGCGCATCGAGCGGTCGTTGGCGGTCTGGGTGCAGAGCACCACCGGCTCGCCGGGAAGCGCGTCAGCGAACCAGCCGAGCACCGCCGCGCACGCTTCGACGGCATACCCGCATCCCCACGCCTCCGGCAGGAACATGTAGCCGAGCTCGGCCTCCCCGGCATCTGGGCGGACATGCCCCGGACGCTCCGCGTCGCGCCGATCGAGCGTGATCGTCCCGATCATCACTCCGTCGAGATCGATCACGAAAAGGCCAGGGCGCCGCCCGGGCAGTGCAGGAACCTCGCGTTCGAGTTCGTCACGCGGGCGAGGGCCGCCGAGGTAGGTGCGCACCTCCGGCGAGGCGAACAACTCGATGAACGCCGCACGGTCCTGAGCCTCGGACTCTCGGAGCACGAGCCGCTCGGTCTTCATCGGGGCAGGTGGCCAGGCAACGGGTCCTAAACCAGTCATGGCGGGCAACCTATCGCACGCCCAACATGGTCGCCGCAGATCAGCGCTCACGCGGGCGATCAGTGCAGCGGACGGACGGCGCCGGTTACGACGTTCCGCACGTGGCCAGCGCGGTTCGCGCCAGCCCGCGCAGCCAGGCGTGGGCGTGGTCGGTGTCGTAGCGCTGATGCCACGACAGGTATATCGGTGCCGACGGCAGTTCGAGCGGGAGGGGGAGCACGACCAGGCCGAGGTCGGCCACCGCTGACCTCGTGGTGGCCTCGGGGACGCTGATCAGGATGTCGGAGTCGTGCGCGAACTCCAGCGCGGCCGCTTCCGTGGGCGCGGTCGCCACCACGCGGCGGGTGAGGCCGAGCCGCGCGAGGGCGTCGTCGATGGCATTGCCGAGGTTTCCACGTCGCGAGACGGTGACGTGCTCAGCGGCGGCGTACCGCTGTGCGGTGACGGCACTGACGCGGGTGAGGGGGTGTCCCTGTCTCACGACGATGACGAGGCGGGTCTCGCCCACGTTCTCGGCACGGATGTCCGGTGCGCTCGGGCGGTTGGCGTTCGCCTCCAGGTCGACCTCGCCGCGCCGCAACTCGGGTGTGTCGATGCTCGATTCCGCGACGAAGCGCAGTCGCACGCCCGGTGCCTGTCCGCGCACGGCCGCGAGCAGTGCGGGACCGCTCAAGGCGACCAGGGAATCATGCCAGCGAAGTGTGAAAGTGCGCTCCAGCGTTGCCAGATCGAGTTCACGGCTCGGTGCCAGCACCCCCTGGACCTGGTGCAGCAGCTCATGCACCTGTTCCCGGACGGCGATCGCGTACGGCGTCGGGGTCATCGTGCGACCGGTGCGCACCAGGATCTGATCCCCCGTCGTACGCCGAATCCGGCCCAGGCTCCGGCTCATCGCGGGGGCGGTGACATGCAGGCGCGCCGCCGCTCCGGCCACACTGCCCTCCTCCAGCAGCGCGTCGAGCGCGGCGAGCAGATTCAAATCCAATTGCATGTGAGTAATCCTAACCGTGCCTGACATGCATTTGAAGTTAATCGCGCAGCTGCATACCGTGAGGCGAAAGCGCAAGAAGCAACGCGCAGTTCGGCCCTCGACCGGCCTCAGCACCCCTCCTCAGACGGGAATGCCACCATGTCCGAAACGCTTCAGACCACCGATGTCGCCGCCTCCGACGCCGACCTGCTCGCCCAGACCGCGATCGCCGTGCGTGAGGCGGGTTCGGCGCTGCGCGACCGCTTCGGCGAGGTGGTCCCTTACCAGACCCGCGAAGAGCTCATGCGTGCGCTCGCCGCCAACGACGACACGGCCCTCGCCATCCTGCGCCCCCGCCTCACACGCCTGCGCCCGGACGCCGGCTGGGTCGAGGACGAACTGGACGGCGGGGCGCTGCCGTCCGGCGAGTGGTGGGTCGTGGATCCGGCCGAAGGCAACGTCAACCACCTGCACGCCCTGCCGGAGTGGGCGGTGACCGCCACCCTCGTGCGTGACAACCAGCCGGTGCTCACCGCGGTCCACCTGCCGTTGACCGGCGAGACCTACACCGCGCTCACCGGCGCGGGCGCCCACCTCGACGGCCGCCCGCTGCACGTCTCCCGGACCGCGGACCTCGGCCTGAGCATCGTGGCCACCAGCCAGGCCCGGCCGGACGAGAACGAAGAGGTCGTGCGGCGCGTCGGCTCCTCGATCACCGCGATGCTCTTCGACGCGCTCGTCGTCCGCGCCGCCGTACCCGCGACCCTGCACCTGCTGAACGTGGCCGCCGGCCGGATCGACGTCTTCTGGCAGTTCGCCGGTGCCCGCGCGGACCTGCTTCCCGGAGCGCTGCTCGTCACCGAGGCCGGCGGACGGATCTCCGACGCCGAGGGCCGCCCCTGGACCCCACAGAGCCAGAGCTTCCTGGCCGCCGCGCCCGGCGTCCACGCCGAGGCCGTAGCCACACTCTCGCGCTGACCACGCACCACAACCCGGCACACCACAACCTGGCACCACAACCCGCACGCACGGAAGGACCAGATCATCATGGCCACGATCGCAGTTCTCGGAAACGGCCGCGTCGGCGGCAACCTGGCCGCAGCCCTCATCCGGGCAGGACACGAGGTGACCGTGGCGGACCGCACGCCGGGCGTCGCCGCCGACGCCGCCCGGACTGCCCGGATCGTCATCAACGCCACCCCGGGTGCCGGCTCGCTGGACCGGCTGGCAGCTCTGCGCGAAGAGCTCCGGGACAAGATCCTCGTCGACGTCTCCAACGCCACCACCGACGGACCGGACGGACTGCCCGCCGATCTGATCTACCCCGGTTCGAGCCTCGCCGAACGACTCCAGGAAGCGCTCCCCGAGACGCGCGTCGTCAAGACACTCAACACCATGCTCTTCCCGGTGATGACCTCGCCGGCCACGCTCCCCCAGACGCCGACCGCGTTCCTCTCCGGCGAGGACCCGCAGGCCAAGCAGACCGTCCGCGAACTGCTCACCGACCTCGGCTGGCACAGGGAATGGATCACCGACCTCGGCGGGATCCAGACCGCCCGCGCCACAGAGGCCGCGATCCTGTTCGTACCGCACATCATCCGGTCGACCGGATTCGCACCCTTCGCGATCTCAATCGCCCGCTGACCACCGAGCCGCGCCGACTGGAGGCAGCCGACCGGAGGCGGCGCGTGGCATGGATGGTTCCACTGGTGGAGCGTCGGTATGCGAGCGTTGCGGTCTTCGCCCACAGCCATGGATTTGGGGGCGGTGGCGGGGTAGACCACGGCCTGGGCGATCGCCAACTCGCCGTCCAGGAGCGCGACCAAGCCCGCCCGGACCACTTCCACGTCCTCGACTGCGAACACTCTGACCATGGTGGAAACGCACCGCTCCGTTTGGCGTTCACGATTCCTGCTTGGCTCTGCGACGCCGGCGCGCCCAGTCGCCGGCTTCTCCGAGTGCGACGAGAAAAGCGGACGAAGCCGCACACTGCGCGACCGAGGCGGGCTGGTCGAGCATTGTGCCCAGCAGCCAGAGGGCGAGCGCGAGGAGCAACCACCAGACGGCCAAGGAGACGACGACGCGCCTCACGCGCTGTGGACCGGTCATGCCGTCGCCTTCCCGCCTCGGCGCGAGACCCGAACCGCGTACCCGCGGTCCGTGCGGAGCCGGGCGCCGTGTGGACGTGAGGAGCCGACCCAACTCCACACGCGGTGGGATGCAGGGCCGGGGGCCAGAGCCGGCGCGGCCGACAGCAGGGTGAGAGAGAAGAAGAGGAGACCGGTCCAGTACCAGGTCATGCGTGAACGAACTCCTGTGGTGGGCGGAAAGCCAACTGGGGGCCGACAGCGACAAGGAGGCGGCGTACAGGCGCCAGGTCGTCCGGGGGTACGCGTGGGCGACGTACGCCCAGGAAGAACGAGTCGGCTCGGGCGTCGGGTGCCATGGGACACACACCTCCGGGCATCGGCGACGAGAGGCGATGGCCCCTTCCACACCGGTCGGACCTGCCGGCGCACCCCGCGCCTCTTGGCACGTTCTTTGCACTCTAACAACCGCTGGTACCGCAATACCACGCAGCCAACGACAAGACGGACCAGGTTAGTTACCAGCACATACGAGGAGACGTCCGGCACGGGGCCGGCATCAAGCAGGTCCGGCACAGCGAGCCAGCGACTAGGAACTGGTACGGCCACAGACGGCACTGCCCGCACGGTTCCAGGCCCGTGGGAACCCCATGGGTCCGGTTACTGCCTCCGTGCCAGGGCCGCGGGCGGCGGCCGTCGTTCGGACTCCCACGCGAAAGCGGCGCCGCGAGGCGCGCGGCCCTGCCGGACTGGCTCGGCAGTACCGCCCACGATGCCGGCGACGGGTGCGCCGCCGGTGAACGCACGGGCAGCGGGGTCCTCGACGAAGTCCCGGACACGCGGGCCTCCCGCGAGCCGGCCCCCGAAGCCTGGGATCCCCAACTCTTCGGTGAGAGCGGGGAGGTCAAGATCTCCGGATGCCATAGCCTCTCCTGGCACGCGCACGACAAGAGGAGGAACATGACAGACAGAACGGCCTGGGCCTCGGCCGTCGGGGCGGCAGCGCTGGTCCTGACGACGGCGACCGGAGCGCACGCGGAGGGGCGGGGCGACATACGGGTGGTGAAGACTGTCGTCAACGGCGGCGCCAACGTCATCGTCGGGACGTCCAAGACGATCCGCTACCCGGTCGACATCACCGTCAAGGACAACTCGGGAGTGAAGGGCCTCTCGCACGTCAGCACGTACAACGCAGGCAGCGCCGCCGGCAGCGGATTCGTGGACTGGGAGGGCACCTCCTGCACGAAGAAGTCGTCCACCACGTCGGTGTGCAGGGCCACGATGAGCGTCACGCCGGCCTGGATCCCCGGCTACAGCGACAGTGACGCCAACAAGACCGCAGGTGTCTGGCAGATCAACGCCACCGTCCAGGCCAACGACGGCGACTACTGGATCTCCGACCGGATCGCCCTGTACAAGGTCAAGCGAGCCGCCCAGCTCACTACGGTGATCGCGCCCACCAAGGTTGCCAAGGGCGCCACGGCGACCGTCACCGGCAAGCTGTCGCGGGCCAACTGGGAGGACCTCAAGTACCACGGGTTCACCGGGCAGCAGGTCAAACTCCAGTTCCGCAAGAAGGGCACCGCCCACTACAGCACGGTCAAGACCGTGACCACGGGCGACGCCGGAAAGGTGAACACCAGGGTCACCGTCACCGCGGCGGGCAGCTGGCGCTGGTACTTCCCCGGCACGACCACCACCTCCCTGAAGGTGTCGGCCGGAGACGTACTCGACCTCACATAGCCAGCGGACCGCGCCCCTTCGAGCACTGCGCTCACGCCGGCAGGTCGATCTTCGGCACGTCCGACACGCCCTCGGATCGCGGCCGGCGCCGCCTGCGGGTCGTCCCGCGCCTTAAGCCCGCTCGCTGCGCGTCCTGCCTTCCTGGACGCTCGCGTAGGCCATGAGGCCGAGGAGGGCGGCGAGCAGGACCGCCGAGGAACCGGCCGTGCCGAGGTCCAGGCCGCCCTTGGCGACCGGCTTGGTCAGGAAGTCGCCCGCGGTGGCGCCGAGCGGGCGGGTGAGGACGAACGCGATCCAGAACAGGAGGACGTTCGGCACCGCGGGCGCCTTCATCAGCGCGACCAGTACGGCGAGCGCCCCGGTCACCAGGAGTGCTCCGCCCGCGTAGCCGAGGCCGGAGCTGTCGGACAGGAAGTCGCCCATGGAGGTGCCGAGCGTGTTGGAGACGAGGATCGCCGACCAGAACAGGGCCTCGCCGCGGAAGGTGACGATGTCCCGGATCCGGAAGGTCATCCCGCTCAGCCTCCAGACGGCGAAGATGAGCAGCAGGATCGAGATGAGGATCGCCGCACCGACGGGATAGCCGAGACCGAGGCCCTGTGGCCCCCAGCCGAGTGAGGTGGCACCGCCGGACAGGTACCTGGTGCTGGCGTCGCGGTTCATGAAGTCGGACATCGTGGTGCCGGCCATGCTGGTCGACAGGATGACCGTCCAGTAGAAGAAGGGGTTGTAGCGGCGGGACCTGAGCTGGACGACGAGGGTCACCACGAAGACCAGGAACAGCGCGATCGTGGTGAGGAAGTAACCCAGCTTCAGGGTCTGGGCGAAGAGGTCGCCGGCCGTCTCGCCCAGGGTGGTCGCCGCGATCTTCATGATCCAGAAGGCGAGGGTGACCTCGGGCAGTTTCTTCATCACCGATTTCGTCGTGCTCGCGACGTCGGGATCGGTGAGGTCGTTCGGCTGCTGCAAGGTGGGGGGCTCCTTGAGTGGTCGCACGGCACGGCGCTCGCCCGGCTATGGAGGGCGAGCGCCGTGCCACATGGGCGACCGCGGCGAGGCGATCGCGGTCAACGACCTTGGCAGCGTCGACCTGAACACCTCCTGAATGCCTGCCCCACCCGTGCCGCGTCGTGTCGCGGCCATGGTGTCGTCATGGCGGCGACTCCGGCGGAGCCGCCGCCGATCGCGTCCGTCAGCGCATGTCCGTGAGGAGGGTGTTGAGTTCGGCCTCCTGCCGCGCCGCCGGCATCGGCGCGTTGGAGTGGTCGATGCCGAAGGTCTTCAGGACCTGGTCCATCTGGGCGTCGAGGAACGTCCAGCCGGTGTTGTCCAGCGGCTGCAGCGTGGCCTGGTCGGCGTCCCAGAGGTCTCGCAGGGACTGGGCGGCCGCGTGGGCGCCGGTCGCGTTCCCCGACCGTGCGTCCTTGAGCGAGGTCGACGCGAGGGCCTTCAGCGCGTCGACCTTCGCGGCCGGGAACTTCTTCACGGCCTGGCCGGGGGCGAGCTGCACGGTGGAGGTGGCATCCTCCTCCGGCGCCGGGCCGACGTGCGGCCGGCTGTGCGCCCAGACCAGCAGGCCCACGGTGGCGACGGCGAGGAGGCCGAAGCCCGCCAGCGCGACGCGCTCCCTCCGGGGGTCGGCGGTGACCTGCGGGGTGTGCGTGGCGTCGTAGGTCTCGGTCACGTCGGAGCGTGTCACCGTCAGGTAGACGACGGTCGCCAGGATCAGGCCGAGGAAGATCAGGCTGGTGGTGAAGGTGCCCAGCGCGAGACCGGTCGGCTCGCCCGGCTGGGCGACCTTCGGGGAGGCGAGCCAGTCGCCGATGTTGGCGCCCAGCGGGCGGGTCAGGATGTAGGCGAGCCAGAAGGACAGCACCGGGTTCGCGCCGAACCTCCACAGCAGCATGATCGCCGCGATGAGGCCGAGCGGCAGCAGGACCGAGACGCCCGGGCTCCAGCCGGTGAGTTCGAGGGTCCAGTCGCCGGTCGCGGTGCCGAGCGCGAAGGTGACGAGCACGGTCAGCCAGTAGAACGACTCACGCGGCAGCGTGTTGACCGAGTGGATCGACAGGGTGCGCTCGCGCAGCCACCACGCGCCGAAGACCACGGCGAGCAGGACCGAGAACACCGTGGTGCTGATCCACAGCGCCACGTTGAGCTGGTCGGTCAGGATGTCGGTGTACAGCGTGCCCGTGACACTGACGACGACCACGGTCAGCCAGTACGGGAACGGGACGTACCGCTTCAGCCGCAGTTGGACGCCCAGGACCACGACGAAGACCGCGGTGAAGATCCAGGCCGTGTTCACCAGGCCGACGCCCAGCTTCATGTTGATCCAGTCGGCGAAGCTCTCACCGACGGTCGTGCACAGGATCTTGATCACCCAGAACCAGACGGTGACCTCGGGAACCTTGTTCAGCATCAGGCGCCCACTGCGGCGTGTGCGCGCTTCGCTCGTCGTAGTCATGCGCCGAGGCTGGCCCGGCGAACCTGCACACAACCTGACTGCGCGACCACCTCCGCGGCGGTCTACGCGACCGCCTCCGCCGTGGGGAAGGTCACCTCTACGCGACCGTGACCGTCCGCGATCGCACGGACCGCCACTCCCGCGGACGCTGCGAGACGCTTGACCACGGCCAGCCCGAGACCGTGCCCGTCGCCGCTGGTCACGCCTGCTTCGAAGACCCGGTCGACGTCCGCCGGGTCGAACCCCGGGCCGTCGTCGAGGACGTCGATCACGACGCCCTGGGGCTGGACGCGGCCCGTGACCCAGACGCGCGAACTCGCGTGCCGCAGGCCGTTCTCCAGCAGAGGGGACAGCACAGCCACGACGAGTTCGGCGGCCACGGCGACGTCGACGTCGGCCGGGACGGCGAGTTCGATGGCGCGACCGGCGATCGCCTGTCGTGCCGCCGCCCCGAGATCGCAGCGGGTACCGCCGTCGATCCGTGTCCGCGCGGCGCCCAGAATCGTGGTGATCGCCGTGTTCAGGCGGTCGACCTCGGTCAGAACGGACGCCGGTGCCACCTGGTGACCGGAGAGCTGCGCGAGCTGTGCCTCGCCCCGCAGGGCCGTCAGGGGCGTCCGCAGCTCGTGGGCGATCTCGTCGGTGAGCCGGCGCTCGTCCGCGAGCGCGTTGTCCACGCGGTCGAGCAGGCGGTCCAGAGTCCGCCCGAGCTCCCCGAACTCGTCCCGGGGAACGCCGAGGTCGAATCGGCGCCCGGGTTCGTGATCGCCCCAGTCGTCGGCGAGAGCGGCCATTTCGTGGACCACCCGCAGCGCACGGCCCACCACGAGGCGCGCGACGACGCCGGCGAGCAGGATCGCGATGCCGCCCAGCATGAGCGACATCGTCAGGCTGCGCTGCTCCGACGTCTCGTACGGCGTCAGATCCACCCGCACGACCACCATGACGTGGTGGCCTTCCAGCCGGATCGGCTGGGCGTACAGCAGGTGCCCGCCGACCGTGGTGGTCCGGGACTGCCCGGAGCCGACGAGCGCGTCGACGCGGTCGAGCAGGCTGCCCGGCACGATTCCGTCGATGAGGTGCCCGTCGGCGTACACCCACGAGACCGTGTCCAGCGCTTCGTTGCCGCCCTCGATCAGCACGACGTGGCCTCCGTGAACGGCCACGTTCGCCGCCACCGCCTCCGCGCGTGTGTGCGCCAGGGCGTTCGCGTCGGCGTCGGTCACCTGGCTCAGCAGCACGTGCGAGACCACCACGAGCACGGCGACCACCGCTGTCGCGATGAGAACCGCCAGCGCGACGACCCTCCCGCGGAAGCCCGTCACTCCCATCGATAGCCCACCCCGCGGACCGTCGCCAGGCGATCGGCCACGCCGAGCGCACCGAGCTTGGTCCTTAGCCGGCGCACGTAGGAGTCCAGGGTGTTGTCGTTGACGTGCGCACCGTGCGGCCAGCCCGCGGCGACGAGGGCGTGGCGGCGTACCGCGTCGCCCTGGGAGGCGATGAGCCTGCCCAGCAGACGGAACTCGGTCGGCGTCAGGCTCTCGCTCGTCGAACCGTGGGTCACGACATGCTTCGCCGGGTCGAGAACGACGCCCCTCGGCGGGGTCGTCGCGGTTGTTCTGCGCAGCAGGGCGCGGACCCGCACCAGCAACTCCGGGATGTCGAACGGTTTCGTCATGTAGTCGTCGGCGCCCGCCTCGAAGCCGCCCACCTTGTGATGCATGCCGTCCAGAGCGGTGAGCATCAGCACCGGGGTGTCGACGCCACGCGCCCGCAGCGCCAGGCAGACGTCGCGGCCGTCGGCGTCCGGGAGCCCGAGGTCCAGGACGACCAGCTGAGGGGGCGGCTCAAGCCGCCGCAGCAGGCTGTCCGCGGTGGCGGCGACGGCGACCGTGTGGCCGTCGTGCTCAAGCGCACGCTTGAGGACGTCACGGACCGCTGCGTCGTCCTCACACACCACGATGAAAGCCACAGGCCGACCCCAGGTACTCCAGCGACAGTTCTCTGTTTTCGGGGCGGTCCCGCGTACTGGACGACTACGGGCACGGACCGAAAACAGTCCGCTGCCCGCTTCCCGCGAGGCTCCCACGTTACGCCCTGCCTCTACGTGACGTAGTAGCCGCTCGGGAATCGTCCGGTATCTCACATGTCGCCGGGCGGTCGGGCGGGACGGCGGAGGCGACACCCTGGCGGTCGCCCGCAAGGACACGTCCTACAACAAGTAGGACATGGGCGGGTAGCCTGTACGCGACGACAGCGAGGGAAGGCGGACGCCGAGGTGACGGGCCAGGGAGACGAGGAAGCCCACGAGGCGTCCGGCAGGCGGGCGCGCGGCCAACTGGAGAGCGACGTGCTCGCCGCGCTCTGGGCGGCCGACGGTCCGCGGACCGCGCGGGAGGTCCGGGAACAGCTGCCGGGCGACCTCGCCTACACGACCGTGCTCACCATCCTGTCCCGGCTGCACGACAAGGGCATGTTGGTACGGCATCGCGAGGGCCGCGGATACGCCTACGAGCCGTCCCGGGACGAGGCGTCGCACACCGCCCAGCGCATGCACTCCCTGCTGACGGGCGGCTCCGACCGGCAGGCGGTCCTGGCCCGCTTCGTGTCGGAACTGTCCGAACAGGACGAGCATCTGCTGCACCAGCTGCTGTCCGGGCACGACGACGTGCTCCCCGAGAGCCGGCGCCCGCCCGGGAAGCGGTGAGCCGGTGCTGATCAGCGTCTACATCCCGTTCCTCGTCACGGCGGCACTCGCCGTGCTCGCACCGCCCGTGGCACACCGGCTGCCCCCGCGCCCGGCGGCCCTGGCGCTGGCCTGCGCCGCGCTGGTGACGGCGGCCGGCTGGGCGGGATCCCTCGCCCTGCTGGCTTTCACCGGAGTGGCGCAGATCCCGGAGATCGCCGAGGAGGGCCGCTGGTCCGTGTCCGCGCTGCGCTCCCAGGACCCCGTCTACGCCGTGGTCGCGGCCGTCAGCACCCTGGTGCTCGCGGTGTGCGTCGTCTCCCTCGGCGTGGCCGCCGTCCGGCAGGGCCGCCACCTGCTTCGGGCCCGGCGAGAGTGCGCCCAGCTGCCCGGGCACACGGAACTGGCCGTACTCGACGACGACGTCCCGCTGGCCTTCGCACTGCCCGGGGCGCCGGGCCGGATCGTCGTCTCCCGGGGGATGCTGCGCCAGCTCAGTGGCAGCGAGCGCGAGGCACTGCTCGCCCATGAGCGGGCGCACCTGCGCCGCCGTCACCACGTCTTCCAGAGCGTGTGGCGGCTCACGGCCGCGCTGAACCCGCTGCTGCGGCCGGTGGCCGTCGCGGGCAACTTCGTCCTGGAGCGCTGGGCCGACGAGGAGGCCGCCGAGCGGGTCGGTGACCGTACGGTCGTCGCCCGCGCCGTGGGCCGCGCGGCCCTGGCATCCGCCGGTGCGTCCCGTCCCGCCGCGCTGGCCGCGACCGGCGGGGTGGTGCCGCAGCGGGTACGGGCCCTGCTGGCACCGCCGCCCGCCCACCGGAGCCTGCCTTTGCTGGCGGGCGGTCTGCTGCTGGCCGTCTGCTGCGCGAGCCTGGCCAACGCCGCCTCGGACAGCGACCGCATGCTGGACAGCGCGCAGTGGGCGCTGTGCAGGGCACACACCGACACCACCACCGCCGCCGCCGCGCCGACTGTTCACGACGACACCCCTGGACACGGACCGGACGGCTGCCGTGCCGCCCCTGACCGCCCGGAACACGGAGAGCGCCACTTCTGACCTGCCCGGTGCCGGTCCTCACCCCGTCGAGCGCGAGGCCGGTCCCGGGCGGGTGCCGGTCGGGGTGATCAGGGGGCCGGCGCTGTGCCGGCGACGAGCTCGGTCGTCAGCAACGGGCGCAGCGCCCCGTGGCTCAGGGTGCCGACCAGCGGGGTGGCCCAGCGGGCCAGCGCCGAGCTGACGAGGAAGGCGACCGGGAGGGCGACGGCAGCGGAACCGAGGACGTCGTGGGGGTAGTGGGCGCCGACGTAGACCCGGCTGAAGCCCTCCAGCAGGGCGAACACGGCGGCGACGGCGCACAGCCGGCGGTCGAGCAGGAAGAGCGCTGCCACGGTCGCGGCGGCCACGGTGGCGTGCCCGCTGGGGAAGGCGTAGTCCGAAGGTGCCGGGCAGCTGTCGACGAAGTAGGCGTGAGGCATCGACCGGCAGGGCCGCACCTCCGCGACGAGCTTCTTGACGACCTCGGCAACGGCGAAGGCCGTCAGGACGGCGACCGGCGCCGCCAGCGCGACGGTCATCGCCCGCGGGTCACGGCGCCGTGCGGTCCACCAGCCCGCGATCATGAGGAGGGCGAAGACCCCGAGACCAAGGTTGGTCCACACCTCCATGGGCGTGTTGAGCCATTTGGTGTCACGGGCGAAGTCGGTGACCGAGGTGAACAACGAGCCGTCGAGGCCGGAGCCGTCGAGGGCCAGATGCGCGGTGGCGGCCGCGGCCATGGGCAGGGGTCCTTCCGTCCTTGTGAGCGCGCGGAGTGCTCACGGGATGTGCGAGCGGCCACGCCGTCCGGGCTCTGTCACCGGTCGCCTCGCGCTTGCGAGGTGACACCTGCATGACGTGACGAAGGCGCCGGAGTGACCGCCAGGCCAATCTACTACATCTTGTAGATAGAAGGCCGACACCATCGACACCCCTCCCCTCGGCGGACCACCACTACTTCTACATCTCGTAGTAACTTGACGCGACATCAGCGGGGTGCCGCACCCCGGACCGCCACCGGCCCCCCGGACCGCCACCGGCCCCTCGGGACCACGGCGATCGTTCCCTAAGTTCTACATCATGTAGTAGCTTCCTCCTCGGCACCACAGCGGTCGAGTCGTGGCCCTGGCCCTGGCCCGCACACAGTCGCGGCCTCGGCCTGCCCGCAGCGCCGTCTGGGCCGGGGCATGCCCGGCGTGCCCCGTGACCCATTCAGGAGGCGATCCACCGTGGTCCACCGTGACGACCTGGTGCCGGAGCCGGCGCCCTCGCCGTCCGCCGTACCCCCGCAGGGCGATGCCGGGCGGATCGCGATCATCTCGGCCGGTGTCGGCGCGGGACACGACGGTGCGGCCGCGGGGCTGGCCGAGCGGCTGACCGAGCACGGATACCGGGTGGACCGGCACGACTTCCTCGACCTGCTGCCCACCGGTACGGGACGACTGCTGTGCGGTACCTACCACCGCATGCTGACCTGGATGCCGGACGGCTACCAGCGCCTGTACGTGGCCACCGACCGGGCCGCACGACCCGGCGCGCTGTGGCGGGCCCTGTTCCGCGCGGCCGAGCGGCGCACCCTGCGGGCGCTCGCGCCGGACACCCGCGCGGTCGTCTCGACCTACCCCGGCGCCAGCCAGGTCCTCGGCGCACTGCGCCGGCGTGGCAGGCTGAAGGTGCCGGCCCTCACCTACCTCACCGACTTCTCCGTCCACGCCCTCTGGATCGCCCCCGGCATCGACGCCCACCTGGCCGTGCACCCGGTGCCGGCGGCCCAGGCCCACGTGCAGGGCGCGGCCGCCGCCACCGTCGTCGGCCCGGTCACCGACGCGCGCTTCACCGCCGCCACCGCCGGGCAGCGGACCGCCGCCCGCGAGCGGTTCGCCCTGCCCGCGGACGCACCCCTTGCCCTGCTGGTCGCCGGGTCGTGGGGCGTCGGACCGGTGCGACGGGCCGCCGCCGAGATACAGGCGACGGGGGTCGCGGTGCCCGTGGTGGTGTGCGGACGCAACCAGACCCTCGCGGAGGAGTTGCGCGGGGACGGCATCGCGCACGCTTTCGGCTGGGTGGACGACATGCCGGGGCTGATGCACGCCTGCGACGTCCTGGTGCAGAACGCGGGCGGACTGACCTCGCTGGAGGCGTTCGCCGCCGGGCTGCCGGTGGCCAGTTACCGCTGCATCCCCGGTCACGGCCGGACCAACGCGGACGCCCTGGACGAGGCGGGCCTGGCGGCCTGGATCCGCGACCCGGCGGACCTCGGCCCGGTGCTGGCCGAGCTTCTGCACGGACCGCGCGGCCGGGCCCAGCGTGCGGTGGGACTCGAACTGCACCGACTGGCTACCGGACCGGTGACCGCCATCGCCGCCAGAACCGGGCAGCACCCCGCGCCGGACGCACAGCCCGTGGCGAGGCGCTTCGCCGGCCGACGGCGGCTCGCCCTGACGGCCGTCACCGCGGCGGCCACGGCCTGTCTGGGCGTCGCGGCCCCGCTGGCCCACGCCTACAACGAGACGCCCGCCCGCTTCACGGCCGTCGCCCATTACCTGGACGGAGACGGACGATGATCCCGGCCCGTCTCGTCCGTGCCACGGCGCTCGCCTCCGCCGTGGCGGTGCCCGCGCTCGCGGCACTGCACGCGGCACCCGTCGTCTCCACGTTCGGGCCGCTGCGCAACACGGCCATGCCCCGGCTGGCCGGCCGCGGCCGGCCGGATCACGTCGCGCTCACCTTCGACGACGGCCCCGACCACCTGTCCACCCCGCGCTTCCTCGCCTTCCTCGACGCACGCGGGCTGCGGGCCACCTTCTTCCTGCTCGGCTCCATGCTGGCCCGCTCACCGGGACTCGCCGCGGAGATGGCCGCCGCCGGCCACGAGATCGCCGTCCACGGCTGGCACCACCGCCCGCTGCTGCTGCGCGGCCCCCGGGCCGCCCACGACGACCTCGCCCGCGCCCGCGACGCGGTGGCCGACGTCACCGGCAGGCCGCCCGTGCTCTTCCGGCCGCCGTACGGGGTGATGAGCACCGCCGCGCACGTGGCCTGCCGGCGCCTCGGCCTGGCCCCGGTGCTGTGGACGTGCTGGGGCGAGGACTGGCGCAGGCGGGCCACGCCGCGGTCCGTCGAGCACACCGTCCTGAAGGATCTGCGCGGTGGCGGCACCATCCTGCTGCACGACTCAGACTGCACCTCCGCCACCGGCTCCTGGCGCACCACCCTCGCCGCGCTCCCCCGCATCCTCGACACCTGTCAGGAACGCGGCTGGCAGGTCGGCCCGCTGAACGAACACGGCGTTCCCGGCCTGCCCACCGGCGGGGCGGGCCGCGGCCTCGGCTGACACGACGCCTCAGGGCCGCCCGCGGACACCTGTCGGCGCCGGTGTACTGCTCGTCGGCGTGGGCGTCGGCGAGGTGTTGCCGCCGGTCGTGCCGCCGAGGAGGCCGCCGCCGTTACCGCCGGTGGTTCCGGCGGTGTCGGTCGGACTCGGGCTGACGCAGTGCTTCCCGTGCCCGCGGCAGGGTGCAGTGGTGGGGGTCGTCGGGGTGTCCGGTGCGGTCGGGGTGGCCGGGGGTGTGCTCGGGGCCGCGGTGGCGGAGGGGGTGGGCGAGGGCGCGCCGTACTCGTCCGTGGACTGGCCGAGCGCGGGTGCGGGCGGGAACTGCTGGACGGGTTGTCCCCGGAGGGCGGCGGTCATGTAGCCGGTCCACACCTCGGTGGGCATGTCGGCGCCGAAGACCTTGGCGTAGCCGCCGACGCCCTGCATGGACTGGAGGCCGGCGTTCTTCGGATTCTCCTTGAACATGCTCACGGCCGTGGTCAGTTGAGGGGTGTAGCCGATGAACCAGGCGGACTTGTAGTCGTCCGTCGTACCGGTCTTGCCGGCCACCGGGCGGCCCAGGGCCTGGGCGTTGGTGCCGGTGCCGTTCCTGACGACGTCTCGCAGGACGTCGGTGACGGTGTCGGCGGTCGAGGCGGGCATGGCCGTGGTGCCCTTGGGCTTGTCGAAGCCGGTCAGCGGCCGGCCGTCGGCGACGACCTTGGTCACCGAGTACGGCTCGTGCTGGACGCCGCCGTCGTCGAAGGTGGCGTACACGTCGGCCATCCGGATCGCCGACGGTGTGGACGTCCCGATGTAGAAGCCCGGGGTGTCGTACTGGAGGCTCGTGCGCAGGAGCCCCGCCTTCAGGGCCTCGCCCTCCACGTTGTCGTAGCCGACGTACTCGCCGAGCTGGACGTAGGGGGTGTTGACCGACTGCTCCATCGCCTTGCGCAGGGTGATGTAACCCCACTTCGTGGTCACGTCGTTGCGCTGGTGCAGGAGCCCCGTGGGGTCGTTCGCGTCCGGGAGCTCCTGGCCCTGCTGGTTCTTGATGGTGATGCCGTCGTCGCCGTCGAACTTCGAGGCCGGGGTGATCGGTGAGGCCGGCTGCCCGGGGGCCAGGACGGCGCCGTGGTCGAGAGCGGCGGCCAGGTCGACGGGTTTGAAGGTGGAGCCGACCGGCACGCCGGTCGCGTCCGCGTTGTCCGTCCAGTGCCCCTTGTTCCAGCCGGGCCCGCCGTACAGCGCGACGACCGCGCCGGTGGACGGATCGATCGACGCCGCGCCGACCTGGACGTCCTTGTCGGCCGTGCGGTGCCGCGGATCGAGGTGCTTCCGCTCCATCGCCGAGACGGACGCCGACAGGGCGCCGACCTTCTTCCTGTCGAAGGTGGTGTAGATCTGGTAGCCGCCGTGGCCCAGTTGCTGGTCCGTGAGGGACGTGTGGGCCTCGACGTACTTCTCCGCGGCCTGCACCAGGTATCCGGTCTGCCCGGCCATGCCCGCCGACGGCGCGTACGGCTTCGGCGTGGGGAACCCCGCCGCCAGGTACCGCTGTTCCTGGGCGCCGGTGATCTTGTGGATCTTGGCCATCCGGTCCAGCACGTACGTCCAGCGCGCCTTGGCCTGGGCCTTGGCCTGCGGGTCGGTGTCGGCGTGCATCAGCAGGCTCGGCTCGTTGACCGTGGCCGCGATGAAGGCTCCCTGGCTGACGTTCAGCTGGGAGGCGTGCACGTGGTAGTAGGTACGGGCCGCGGCCTCGATGCCGTAGGCGTCCCGGCCGTAGTAGCAGGTGTTGAGGTAGCCCTGGAGTATTTGCTGCTTGGACAGCTGGTCACCGATCTTCAGGGAGATCATGATCTCCCTGAGCTTGCGGGTGACCGACTGGTCCTGGCTGAGGTAGGTGTTCTTCACGAACTGCTGGGTGATGGTGGACCCCGACTGCACCTCACCGCCCGTGGCCATGTGGTAGACGGCGCGGAGCATGCCCTGTGTGTCGACGCCCGGATCGGAGTAGAAGGTGGCGTTCTCCGCGGCGAGGAAGTCCCACTGCACCAGTTTCGGCACCTGGGCGAGGTCGACGTTCTGCCGGTTGGTCGCCCCCTGGGTGGTCATCACCGAGCCGTCCGACCAGTAGTAGGTGTTGCTCTGCGCCTGGGTGCTGGGGTTCGCACTCGGAATGGTCGTCGTGGCGTAGGCGTAGCCGAACAGGCCCAGCAGGCCGGCGACGCACAGCAGGAAGGTGCCCGACACCAGCTTCCACGAGGGCAGCCACCGGCGCGGGCCGCGTCTGCCCGACCGCGGGTAGTCGATCAGACGGCGCCGGCCGGGACGTCCGGCGTCCGTACCTCGCGTAGGCTCCGCGCGGCGGGCGCGTCCGTTCCGGGACTGCGCAGCCCTGCGCGCCGCGGCCCGGCCGCCGTGGTGCATGCCGTCGGAGCCGGACGGTGTGGTCCGTCCCGACGGTCGGCGCCGGTGTTCGCTCATTCTTGCCACTCCTCAGTCAGCACCCCGCCCCCAACATCTCCTACATGTTGTAAGACTAAGGCGTGCCCGCACTGCGCATGTGGCCACCCCCTGGTCAGAGGCGGCAGCGGGACGCCTCCGGAAGCCGCGCCCCCGGCCTCGGTGCCTGCCCCCAGACCTTCGGCCCACACCCACCACCGGTTTCGGTTCGCGAACAACACGGAGAGTGCGAGCACGGTGACGAACGGAACGACGCCGCCCAGGAGCGGGGGACGTGAACCGGGGAACGTGATCGCCGTGCTGAGCTGTTGGACGGCTGGATATGAGTCGTCAGGAGGTGCGCGAGTCGTAGGTCTCGCGGTTTGCGAGGACCTCGGCCATGTGCGTCTGCGCCCAGTTTCTGAGTCCGCGCGTCATGTGGTGGAGCGAGAGGCCGAGGTCGGTCAGTTCGTAGGAGACGGTGACAGGGACGGTTGGCGTCACGGTACGGGTGAGCAAGCCATCGTGCTCCAGCGACCGTAGCGTCTGGGTCAGCATCTTCTGGCTGACCCCGGCCAGAAGACGAGAGATCTCGGAGTAACGCATCGCCTTCGGAGCGTCTGCGGGTGCCGCGCCGGACTGACCAGAGCCATTGTCGCCGCCCAGCGCACACAGGATCAGGACGACCCACTTGTCCGAGATTCGGTCGAGCAACTGCCGGCTCGGGCACTCTGCCAGGAACGCGTTGTACTCCACCTTGGCCTGAGCCCTCTTCTGGGCCGCCTTCATCGTCGTCACCGAGCGCACCTCTCTCCAATGGGCGGGTTACGCACTCCAGAGTGCCTACTTCCCGACAGGAAGTTTCTCTCCAATGCTGATGCAGGGAGGCAGCAGGCGCCACCCCCCAAGTGCACGGCGAAAGGCAACACGATGAGCACACCCTCCCCCTCTCTTCCCGGCGGCACCTGGACTCTGGGCGACCTGAACGTCACCCGGTTCGGCTACGGCGCCATGCAACTGGCCGGTCCGTGGGTCATGGGGCCGCCCGACGACCGCGAGGGTGCCCTGGCCGTTCTGCGTGAAGCGGTTGACCTCGGCATCACTCACATCGACACCAGCGACGCCTACGGACCGCGCGTCACCAACGAGTTGATCCGCGAGGCACTGCACCCCTATCCCGAGTCGCTGCACCTCGTGACCAAGGTGGGCGCGACCCGTGACGAACAGGGGGGCTGGCCCACGGCCCGGCGACCCGAAGATCTGCGCCGCCAGGTTCACGACAACCTCAAGTCCCTCCGGCTCGACGCACTCGACCTGGTGAACCTCCGACTGGGCAACGCCGAAGGTCCCCAGCCCGGCTCGCTCGCCGAGGCGTTCGAGACGCTCGTGGAACTCCGGCAGCAGGGTCTGATCCGCCACCTCGGTGTCAGCAATGCCACCGAGGAGCAGGTCACCGAGGCACAGAGCATCGCGCCGATCGTGTGTGTGCAGAACATGTACAACCTCGCCCACCGCCACGACGACAAGCTCATCGACCGGCTCGCCGCCGACGGCGTCGCCTACGTGCCCTTCTTCCCCCTCGGGGGCTTCACCCCGCTTCAGTCCTCGGCGCTCTCGGCGGTCGCCGCACGACTGCAGGCGACACCGATGTCCGTCGCACTGGCCTGGCTGCTACAGCGATCACCGAACATCCTGCTCATCCCCGGCACCTCATCGACGGCACACCTGCGCGAGAACATCGCCGGCGCGGGACTCCGCCTCTCTCATGAGGACTTGACCGAGCTGGACGACATCGGCCGGTGAAGCCCCAGAGCCGACGGCTCACCGGCCATGCCCGAACCCCACCGTTCTGGCGATCGGGCCGGCTTGCCCGGCGGTAGCGCGGGCGCGGGCGGTGCGGGTGAAGTGTGCGGCGGGCGAGCAGGCCGCGGCGGGCGGCGATCGAGGTGGCGACGTACCCGGCGGCACCACGTCCATCTGGCGGAAACGACATCCGCGTGGGTCTTTCAGCATGGGCGGCACTGCGGCTCCATTGCTGAACAGCTCTTGCGGCCGATGGCCATCGTTCGGCCACGTCAGCAGTCGGTCCAGGTCTGCTCGGGTCGGGCGGCCGGCTCCAGCCGTTTAGAGTGATCCGCATGGACATGCGGAGGATCGTCGCGGTGCTGGTCGAGGAAGCTGAGCAGCAGATCCAGGGCGAGGTGTGGAGACTGACGCTGAGCGAGCGCGCACTCGCCCGCGAGGTCGAGACCGGCCTGCGCGATGCTGTGGGCCCGCCGGATGTCCAGGAGGTACTGCCTCGCCTCCAGCGGCTCGAACACCTGCGGGAGACGCTCGCCGTACTCGCCATCGCCCTCGCGCGCACTCACGGTCGCCTGGCCTGGTTCCTCTCCGGCGCTCTCAACGCGCTCGAACCAGTTCTCCGCTGGCGTGCCCTGCCGGCTGAAGGGGGCGCCACCTTCGGCACTGTCCTCCCGAGTCCCGAGGAGTACACGGAGGCGGAGGATGCCGTCCGCCGACTCCAGGATGTTCTTGCGCAGATCGGTACGGACGTCATCGACCTCGGCAGCGTTCGCCCGGATCAGCAGGCAAACGGCGCCTGAGCGCGAGGTGACCGCGAGCGGCCGGGTGCCGTTGCCGAGCCGGCTCGCGCCGTACGACGGTGGGCTAAGGGGATGAGGTCGGTGAACCCGGGGTGAACGCCGCCGGCCCCGGTGCCCAGGCCGCTCGGAAGGGACTGGAGAAGACCAGGTCGCGGCCTTCCGGCCGCCCACGGCGCGTGCGGCTGGGACAGCCGTGCCGAAGCCGTCTAGGCCGACTCGCGTACCACGAGGTCCGGTTCGAAGACGATCGACGTCGGTTCGATGCGGACGCCGTGGATGTGTTCGTGCAGCAGGCGGGCCATCTCCGCCGCCATGTCCTCGACCGGCTGGCGGATCGTGGTCAGCCGGGGCCGACAGGACATCGCGATGCTGGAGTCGTCGAAGCCGACGACCGCGACGTCCTCGGGCACCCGCATGCCGCGTTCACGCGCGATCTGGCAAGCACCCTGCGCCATGAGGTCGTTGGCGGCGAAGACACCGTCCGTGTCGGGATGGCGGGACAGGAGTTCCGACATGGCCGCGAGACCGCTGTCCAGGGTGAAGCCGCCTTCGGCGACCGGGACGTGGGGGTGGCCGTGGCGGGCGAGCGTGTCACGGAACCCCGCGAGCCGCTCCTGGCTCGCCAACACGTCCAACGGGCCACAGACCGTGGCGGGACGGCGGCAGCCCCGTGCGAGCAGGTGCTCCGCGGCGAGGCGTCCGCCGTCCCAGTGCGCCAGGTCCACATGACTGAGCGGAACGGGCCGAGGGGGACGGGCGAAGAGCACCGCGGGCAGCCCGGCGTCGGCGAGGAGAGCGGGCAGTGGGTCGTCCGCGTGGGTGGACACCACGAGGGCGCCGTCGGCGCGGCCCTGGCGGAGGTAGGTCAGCACCTCCTCCCGCTCCTGGGCGGACTCGGCGAACATCAGCACCGGGTGCATCGAGCGGGGCCGCAGGAAGCCGATGATCCCGCTGACGACCCGTCCGAAGAAGGGGTCCGCGAACACCCGTGTGGCGAGAGCGTTCTGATCGGAATCCGTGGTGTTCCCGGCCCCGGAGACCACCAGGGCGACGGTCTCGGCTCGCCGGGTCACCAGGGAGCGGGCGGCCCGGTTGGGAGCATATCCCGTGCGCTCGATGGCCTGGCGGACCGCTTCCTGGATCTCGAGATCCACGTTGCGGATACCGTTGACGACCCGGGACACGGTCGCCCGGGAGACACCGGCTTCCCTGGCGACGTCCTCCAGCGTCGGGGCCCGTCTGCTCATGGAGGCAGCCTAACGGACTTGCGGATCCCGGCGATAGAGCGCTCTCCCGGAGCGGATCTGCGCTCCGGGAGAGGTCCGACCATCAGGCGTAGACGCCGAACTCGTAGAGCGAGTAGCCCCAACCGGTGCCTCGGACGGTGCCGTTGACACGGACGTAGCGGCCGGTCCCGGTGACGTCGAAGTCGTCGATCCCGCCGTTGCCGTCGGACACCGTGCGCACGGTCCCCCAGTTCTGGCCGTCGTCGGAGGTCTGGATGCTGTAGTTCTTGGCGTACGAGGACTCCCACGACAACTGGACGTGCCTGAACGTGGTGCGGGTGCCGAGGTCGACCTGGAGCCACTGCGGATCGCTCCAGTCACTGGCCCAGCGCGTGACCTGGTTGCCGTCGACCGCGTTGGCGGCGGTACAGGGGCAGTCGCCGTAACTCGCCTGGTAGGACGAGGCGGTGGCGGGCTTTCCCCGTGCCACGTCGGTGCCGGACGGCACCGGCGGGACGACCCGGATCGAACGGGTCTCCACCCCGACGTTGCCCCGGCCGTCCGTCGCCTTGACGTAGATCTTCCACACGCCGGGACGGTCCGGCGCGGTGACCTTCAGACGCCCGCCGCCGAGATCGGTGGCCGGCAGCGAGACCAGGTTCTTGCTCTGGTCGATGTACATGCTGTTGTCGAGGACCTCGTAGGAGATCGTGTCGCCTTCGGGGTCCGTGGCCTTCACGGACAGCACGAGGTCTCGTCCGGCTTGCACCTGGCCCGCGCCGCCCTCCACGGTCAGGTCGGAGGTGACCGGTGGGGTGTTGTCGTGGCTGGTGTCGCCGCCGTAGGCACTCTTCACGGTGTAGTACGACAGGCGTTTCTGGCCCGCGGGCAGCAGGTTGAACCAGATACCGCCGAAGTCGTACTCCGTGCCGTAGTGGAACATCGTGGCGCCGAGCGCGACCCCCTTGTGCCCGGTGATGCAGTTCCAGGCGCGGGTGTATCCGTCGGCCTTGGCCCGGTCGGTGGGCTCCAGGGGGACGCCGTTGGCGTCGTCGGGGACCTCCCACTCACCGGCCGGCCCGGTCTCCGTGACGATGTATGGCTTGCTGTAACCCCCTTGCTGCCAGGCGGACTTGATGTCGCATACCGCGTTGTAGGAGTTCACGGCGTACAGGTCGAGGTCGGGTGCGTTCCTCTTGTAGTAGGGCCAGGCGCCGACCCAGGCGTCCGTGGACGTGACCGGGTGGTTGGGGTCGACCGCGTGGATCTTCTTGGTGATGTCGTTGACGAGGGTGGTGTAGGCGTCGCGCTGTCTTTCGAGTTCGTCCCCGCTGTAGCAGTTCTGCAGGCCGAGGACCGACTCGTTGCCGACGTCCCACATGAGCACGCCCGGGTTGTCCTTGTACGTCTGGACCCACTTGGGGAACTCGTCGAGCATCTGGTTCTTGTAGGCGGTGTCGGTCAGGTAGTTGACGCAGCCGCCGCTGCCGGGGCCACCACCCGGCTGGAGCCAGAACCCCGCGACGACCTTGATGCCGTGGGCGGCCGCGGAGTCGAACAGCGGCTTGCTGGTGGCGTCGGTGCCCCAGGTGCGGATGGTGTTGACGCCCATGGACCTGAGGTCCGGCATGTACTTCTCGGCGTCCGCGACGCTCGGGCCCCAGGTGAGGCCCTTGAGCTGGTACGGCTGCCCGTCCACGGTCAGCTGCCAGGCGCCCTGGCCGCCGGTGACCTTGACGACGCTGCCCGCGGCGTGGACCGGGGCGGCGGGCAGGACGGTGAGGAGGCCGGCCGCCAGGATGCCGGCGGCGAGGGGGGCCGCGGTGCGGCGGGTGCGGGGTCGTGGGGTCATGCGTACGCTCCTCAGGGCAGTCGGTAGTGCTCGTCGAGCGCGGCGCCCGCCTCCGGGTGCGTCTCGTCGAAGCCGCGCGCGTCGCACTGCAGCCCGCCGACGACACAGTGGTCGACCAGCGCCTTCAGGGTGGGGGCGTCCCAGGCGTTGAAGAAGTCGTAGTGGAAGCTGTGGCCTGTGCCGCTGGACAGACGCACCTGCGACATGTCGCCGTTGACGGGGAAGGCCATCTTGAACTCGATCATCGGCAGCGCCACCGGGTGGTCGGCCGGACACATGTTGTCATTCGTGCCGGGCTCGACCACGGGGTAGGCCATGTGGCTCTTGTGGTCGGGGGTGTCGAGGTACTTGCCGTCCCAGCAACTGGGCGCCTGGAAACGGATGTTGAGCTGCACGTCCGCACGGTTCGGACAGGTCGCGGGGAACTCGGTGTTGAAGTAGCTGTCCCCGCATTCCCAGCCCTCGACGAAGCCCGGGTGGTGCCGGAACTCGTCGGCGCTCTGCAGGGGGCTGCCGACGACGAAGCGTAGGCCCTTGGGGAAGGGCCGGACGCTGGTGTAGTCGGTGACGCCCGCCTTGTAGTAGATGACCTGCGGGCCGACGGGGAGGATCTGCCGGTCGCCGTTGTACAGCGTGGGCATCCAGTAGCCGGACAGGTCGCCGGGCGCCTTGCAGGTGGTGCCGCCGGCCGCCAGCGAGGCTGTCGTGCTGTTGGCGTCGGTCGTCGTGTTGCCCATGAAGGTGTGGTCGTGGGACTTGCCCGGCTGCTGCGGGTACACGATGGGGTCGTCCGGCCTGGTGCGGGTGACCGAGCAGTTGGCCTGGAACTCGTGGAAGTAGCGGTGCGGCGGGTTCTGGGTGGACGGGGTCACGCCGGTGACCGGCGGGTTGGCGGGGATGTAGCCGTCGCCGTCCGGGTCCTCCGGGGAACTGGCAGTCGACGTGACCATCGCGTGACCGGAGTGGGCGGCCGCGAACGACCGCGCGGCGGCGCTGTGCGGTGTTGGCGGCCCCGCGCTGACGGCGACGCCGCCGAGGCCGAGTGAGGTGAGCAGGAGCGCGCCGGTGATCAGCGTGGCTGACAGGCCTTTCGATCTCCGTGACATGGAGACCTCCTCCTGAACGGTGGGGGGCAGGCGTTTCTGCGGGGGTTACCGCTCGGCGTCCTCGCGACATGACGTAAGGAGCTGGACGGTTCAAGGAGCCAGGAGACATCTGGGAGAGCGCTCTCCCGCCCTGGAGTGTTGAGGGCATGTCATCAAGGTGTCAAGGGATCCGGCAGAAGCAGGCGGGGAAATGCTTCAACTTCCAAAGGCCTGGACGGCGTTGGGGATCACGAGGACGTGGTGAACGCCGTCACCCTGAGACGGCAGCGGCGGAAATGGGTGCCGTCCACGATCAGGACGGTGACCGTCAGGGAGCGTCGTTCACTCGGCGGGCAGCGCCGGCCACCGAGGCTCCCCGAGATCTGGTCGCCCGTTCGGATACTATGCAGGGAAACATACATGGCAAGCAGTGAGGGTGCGGGATGGGGAAGCGGACAGACACCAAGGAGAAGATGGTCCAGGCCGCCAAGGATCTGATCAGGCAGCGCGGCTTCAACGCCACCGCATTCGCCGACGTGCTCGAACGCAGCGGCACGTCCCGAGGCTCGGTGTACTTCCACTTCCCCGGCGGCAAGACGCAGTTGGCCGTCGAGGCCGCAGAAGCCCACGCGTTCGAGCAGGTCGAGATCATCGACCGGGCCGCCGCCGAGGCGACGTCCGCGGTCCAGCTGGTCGAGCGCTACATCGACCTGGGCCGTGACGGCATGATCGCCGGCGACTACGGGCGAGGCTGCGGCATCGCGCCGCTGATCACCGAGGGCGCCGCGGAGAACTCGGCCGAGATCGCCGAGACCGGCCGCCGCGCCTTCACACAGATGACGGACCGGCTGGCCTTCCACTTCGTCGCCTTCGGCGTGGAGCGCGGCGCGGCAAGGGTACTCGCCGAGGCCGTGATCGCGAGCGTCGAAGGAGCGATGATCACCTCCCGCGCTCTGCGCAGTCCCGCGCCGTACGAGTCGGTGCGGACGGTGCTGGCCAGCCACGCGGCGGGCGTGTCCCCGAAGGGCACCAGGCGCCCGCGCGGCTGAGGCGCGCTCGCCGAGCGCAGGGGCGGCGACGCGTCGGCGTAGTTCGGCTGCCCGGTTGCTCGGTTGGTCGATTGGTCGGTTGGTTCGGTTGGTGGCGGGGCCACCCCGTCCACTGTTGACGCAGCTTGTTATGTATGTTGACCTACATATTAAATCGTGGTGACGGGAGCCGACACGGACTCCCGCCGGAGAGAAGAGGAGACCCGCATGGCTCGCGTACTCATCACCGGAGCGTCCCGGGGCATCGGTAAGGGCACTGCCATGGCGCTGCACCGGCAAGGTCACGAGGTGATCGCCACCGCCCGCGATGTGTCGATGCTCGACGGCCTGCCGGTGGCCCGGAAGGTGCGACTCGACGTCACCGATCAGGCGTCGGTGGACCAGGCGCTGGCGGAGGCCGGCCCGGTCGACGTCCTGCTCAGCAACGCCGGAGCAACCGTCCGGGCGCCGGTCGAGACCATCCCGCTCGACACGCTGGCCGCGCTGTTCGAGCTCAACGTCTTCGGAGCCCTGCGTGTCGCGCAGGGTGTCCTGCCGCAGATGCGGGAGCGCGGGACAGGACAGCTGATCTTCATGTCCAGCATCCAGGGGCGCCTCGTGATCCCGCTGATCGGTGCCTACGGTGCGACCAAGCACGCGCTGGAGGCCCTTGCCGAGACCCTCGCCCTCGAGGCCCGTCCCTTCGGCGTGTCCGTGCACGTCGTTCAACCACCGGCGGTGGCTTCCGGGGGCGCCGAGCGCGCCCAGGTCCACCTCGACGACGAAAACCCCTACCGTCCGCTGCTGGACAGGCTGGGCCCGTTCCGTGCGGCGCCCGTCTCCGTCGAGGAGGTCGCCGACGTCGTGGCGGCGACGATCACCGAGGGTGGGAAGGCGCCTTTCCGCATCCCGGTCGGCGAGAACGCGACGACCATCCTTCGTGCGCGCAAGGAGGCCCCCGACGACACGCCTTTCCTTGCCGCACCGCTGGACTGGTAGACGCGCTCCTCGTCCTCGGTCCACATCGCACCGAGCACTCACCCCAGTCAGGGGCCGAGCTCGGCGGGCCGCCGGCGCATCGCTGCGCGCATCAGCCCACCCGTGCCTCGGTCACAACACCTGGTCAAGGTGACCCCTAAGGCGCGATACCCACCATGGGCAGGCGGCTCCACTTCTTCTCCTGCTGAGCCGTCAGGGCGGGCCAACTCAGGTCCCCGGGGCGTGCGTTCACGCGTGTCGCATACGGCCGGGGAACGTAGGACGGCCGGTAAAGGCATCCGGTGCCGTAGCGGGCGTCGAAGGCGGGGCAGGAGGCCGCGATCGAGGTCGGAGTGGGTTTCCTGCCGCTGCGCACCCATGTGTCGAGAGCCGAGATGGAGTTGGCGTACTCGGACGTGCTCAGCCCGCTGTGCTCGTGCTCGTCGGTGAAGGTCTGCACGAGGTACTTGTCGCGCTTGGCACCCCGCAGAGTGGCGCGGTAGGCGGCCTCGTGCTCCACGAACGCCGTGGGGTCGTCGATCGCATGGAGCGTGAGGACCGGGATCGAGACCTTACCGGTGAGGTCGCTGTCGTAGGAGAGGTCCCGTACCGCGCTCGGGTCCGCCGAGAAGCGCTCGACGCCGGCGTTGAGAGCCGCGTCGTCATGGGAGCCGGAGTAGACGACTCCCACGTTGGAGAACGGGTTCCGGTCACCGAGCCGGTTGTGCACGATGTCCCGGAAGGTGAACGTGGCGAACCTCAGGTGCGACTCCAGTGTCCGTTCGGGGATCTTGCTGACGGCGAGGATGTCGTCGAGGTTGCGCTGCTGCACTGCGGTGCGCTCCTGGGGCGGCGCGGAGAGTCCGGTGCACTCCTCCAGCCGCGCGCGCAGACCGGTCGTGGTCATCGTCGAGCCCGCGCGCAGACCTTTCCACAACGGGTATTGCACTTCGTCCGGCCGCGGGTGGTTCTTGCAGTAGTACTGATAGACCACGCGCAGGTCCACCCGGTAGTCGTATCCGCGTGAGCCGCCACCGAGGACGCCGTTGGTGAGCAATACCCCGTCGTAAGGTCTGCTCTTCTTCGATCCGTATATCTCGGCCGTCTTTGCGGCGACGTTGCCACCCCAGGACTGCCCGTGCAGGTAAGTCCGCTCGGGCTTACGGAAGTTCTCGACGAAGAGCCGGCGCAGGCCCTCCGTGTCGGCGGCCGCCATCCTCGTTCCGTAACCACCGCGGCGGTACGAGGAACCGGCCCAGGCGTAGCCCTGCTCCACCATGACCGACCAGCGCTCGAGATCGCCGATGCTGCGCTCGGGGTCGGATTCCTCGCCCAGGTCCGGTCCGCCGTGGGCGTGCATGACCAGGGAACCGTTCCACTTCTCGGGAACGGCGATCGCGTAGTAGGCGCCGTCCGTGCTCCGCCCCGTGTAACAGGTCGCCATACCCGCCAAATCGGCCGGACACGGTGTGGTCGCCGGCTCGTCGGCGGCGGCAGCCGACGCGGAAAACCCGGGAACCGCGAGGACCGCGACGAGGGCCATGGTGAGCCCGCCCATCATGGACGTACCCCGGCGGGTGGGAAGGACGGACCTGAAATTTCCAGCCCAGGGCATTCTCGACGGCACCCTCATCAGACGCTCTCCCCTTTCACCGGACGCGACCTTCGCGCGGCGGGCCGATGCTATGTGCGCCGGGCAAGCAGCTGAACGACCTGCGTAATTGAATTCATATTGTTCGCAACCCGCCCGGAGACCATCGCGATACGCCAGCCCCTTCTCCAATGACCCGCCTCGTCGTCAGCGCGGAGCGTCGAAGGTGTCCGGGTCGGGGGCTTCAGGATTCGGGGTCGGCCAGGCGGCCGAGCAGTTAGTTGAGTTGATGTCGGTGCTCGCCATGTCGGCGTTCCAGACTGCCCGGTTCGCGGCGTCGGTTCAGGTGCCCGGGTGGCGTCAAGGCCTGGGGGTGAGAGCCGCGTTGACCCAGTGGTGATAGGCGTCCACGTCGACGTTGCTGCCACACACGATGGTGGCCACGTGTCGGCCGGCGAAGCGGTCGCGGTCTTCGAGGATCGCCGCGATGCCGAGCGCCGCGGACGGTTCGACGACGAGGCCGGCGTGGTCGAGGAGCATCCGCATACCGGCGATGATCGACGCCTCCTGGACCAGGACGGCGTCGTCGGCGACCAGGAGGAGGTCGTCCAGGACGGCCGGGATGGGACACCGGCCGGCGACGCCGTCAGCGATCGTGTTCGTCGAGTCGGTGGTGACGACACGCCGCCCGCGCCACGAGTGTGTCATCGCCGGTGCGCCCAGCGGCTGGACACAGATCACCTCTACCTCGGGCGCCATGGCCTTCAGCACATGCCCCACACCGGTGGCCAGCGCACCGCCGCCGAGAGCGATCAGGACGGCGTCGAACGACGTTGCGGCGTCGGCCAGTTCCAGGCCGATGGTCGCCGCGCCCTCGCAGGTCTCGATGTCCAGGCTGTCTTCGACCAGCCGGATGCCGTCGCGGCGCGCGATGGCCGCCGCCCGCTCGCGAGCCGCCTCGTGGTCGCCGTCCACCAGCTCCAACCTGGCGCCCAACGCGCGGATGCGGTCAAGCTTTGCCCGAGTCGCGAAGCGGGATGCCACGACGGTGACGTCGAGCCCCCGGCCGCGGCCGGACCACGCGAGGGCCTGGCCGAGGTTGCCCGCGCTGGCGCACACCACGTCTCGCGAGCCGTTCTCGGCGAGCAGGCTCGCTACCACCTCGGTGCCGCGGCCCTTGAAGCTGCGGACCGGGTTCGCTGTTTCCAGCTTGATGCTCACCCTGCACCCGAGGCCGGGCTCCAGCGCCTCGCAGCGGTACAGCGGAGTGTCGAGGAAAACCGGGTCGATCACCTGGCGGGCCGCCCGGATCCGGGCAGTGTCGAGGCGCGTCTTCTGCACGACGCAGCAGCGTAGCGCGAGCAACAGTACAAAGCCTTGCCGGGCCTGCGTGCCGCGCCGCGGCGCACCGTCACGGCAGCGGCCGTGAGTTGCTGGTGGTGAAGTCGTTCTTCGGGCCACCGGAACTGGGGTTGAGGTAGCCGGGGCCCGCCTCGCCGAGCCGGGCGCTGGGTGGTCTGGAAGCTCCGGTTTCACCGGCCGAGGGCGTTCCGCAACTGCTCACTCGATCCACGAAGTGGGGGTCGGCGGGTCTGACAGGAAACCGGTGAGTGCGGAAGCCAGGGCTTCGGGGGCCTGCTCGGCGACGTGGTGGCCGGAGTCGATGCCGTGCCCACGGACGTCGGTGGCCCAACGGCGCCAGATGGCGACGGGGTCACCATGAAGCTCTTCCAGGTCGTCCCGCAATGACCACAGGACCAGCGTGGGGCAGGCGATACGTGCGCCGGCAGCCCGGTCGGACTCCTCGTGCCGACGGTCGACCGTCAGGCCCGCTCGGTAGTCCTCGAGCATCGCCCGCACCACGGCAGGATCGCGCGTGGCCTGCCGCCACTCTGCGTAGTTCTCCGGCCCCATGACGTCGGGGTCGCCCTGGTACCAGCTGTCGGGGTCGGCCATGATGACCCGCTCCGGGATGTCCTGCTGTGCGAAGAAGAACCAGTGCCACCACTGGGTGGCGAACTCGGTCGTGATCCGCGACAGGTGCTCCGTCAACGGCAGACAGTCCAGGAACGCCACACGGGAGACGACGTCAGGGTGGTCCAGCGAGAGGCGCAGCGCGACGCTGCCGCCCCGGTCGTGTCCGGCGAGCGCGAACCGTCGATGACCGAGGTGGCGCATCACAGCCACCACGTCCCCGGCGACCGCGCGTTTTGAGTAACCCTCGTGGTCTGTCGTGAATCGCGGGCCTCGGGAACGCCCGTACCCTCGCAGGTCCGGGCAGACCACCGTGTGACCGGCTGCCACGAGCCGGGGAGCGACCCGGTGCCACGTCGCCGATGTGCGGGGATGGCCGTGCAGCAGCACCACGGGCGGCCCCTCGCCGCCGTGGCGCACGAAGACAGCCGCCTCGCCGACGTCGACCTGCGTCTCCCGGAACCCTTCGAACATCCAGCCTCCTTCGAACGCGGCCCGTCCACTCCCGCCCACCACCCACCGCTGTCCGCGCCGTGGGCACTCGCCACATGGTCGGCTGCCCCGCGCGCACCTCTGCGGCACGGGTTACGGAAGTGGTGATCCACCGGTGGCGTTGACGATCTCCGCGGTGATGTAGCTCGCTTCCGGCGAGGCGAGGAAGACATAGGCGGGAGCCATCTCCGCCGGCTGGGCCGGACGCCCCATGGGCGACTGCTTCCCGAATTCCGTCGTGTCCGGGAGTGTCGCCGGGATCAACGGCGTCCAGACGGGCCCCGGCGCCACGGCGTTGACGCGGACGCCGTCCGCGGCCACCATCTGGGCCAGTCCCTTGGTGAAGGTCGCGATGGCTCCCTTGGTCATGGCGTAGTCCAGCAGATGTGGGCTGGGCTGGTACGCCTGGACCGAGGTGGTGTTGATGATGGAGCAACCCTGGGGAATGTGCGGCAGCGCCATCTTCGACAGCCAGAACATCCCGTACAGGTTCGTCCGCACCACGCGGTCGAACTGCTCGGTGGTGATCGACGCGATGCCGTCCGGCTGCGACATCTGATAGGCGGCGTTGTTGACGAGGATGTCGATGCGGCCCCATTCCTCCACCGCGCGTTCGACCAGCCGTCGGCACTGCTCTTCCTCCCGGATGTCGCAGGCTACGGCTACCGCCTTGCGGCCGGCGTCCTGAACGAGGCGGGTGGTTTCCGCTGCCTCCTCGCCTTCCTCGGGCAGATAGGTGAACAGCACGTCGGCGCCCTCCCTCGCGAAGGCGAGTGCGACAGCTCGGCCGATGCCCGAGTCACCGCCCGTGATCACCGCCTTGTGGCCTTGGAGCCTGCCCCTGCCCCGGTAGGAGTCCTCGCCGTGATCCGGCGGCGGGTCCATGGGGCCGGTCCATCCAGGGTGCTCCTGGTCCTGCTGAGGGAAGTCCGGTTCCGGTTGCCGGGGCTGAGAACGGGGTGTGTCGGACATCGGATCATCCTTTCTCTGCCGGCCGAACGGAGGTCTGCCGACTCTCTGCCGAACGGAGGTCTGCCGACGCGGACGGGGTCTTTCCGGGGCGCGCGCCTGGCCCGACCTTCCTGCTCACCCAGAAGCGTTTTGTCCGCATGGGGCGGAGTGCCCACGATCGCTTGATCCATTCAATCCTCCGGCGGCCGTTCGCAGGGCGAGCGCCCAGAGGCCACCGCAGAAGCTGACGTCATGGGGACGCGGTGGTTGCGCTGGCCGCGGCCGTGTACTGCCCGGCTGATCGCGGGGCGGAGCCGCGTCTTGTTCAGCCGAAGCGTGCTCGGGCCGGTGCACAGGTGAGCGCGCCGAGGTGCCCTGGTCGGGGAAGCAGCCGCCGAAGTCGATCACAGCCGCTACGGCTGGGTCGGGCCGGCTGACGGGACGTGTTGTCTGCGCACGAGCAGGCTTGCGGGCCGCCACAGGGCGAAGGCCAGACCGAGGCCGAGTGGGATCTGCAGGGATCGCTGGATCACCGGAGGCCCTGGCTTGTCCCCGCGGCTGAGCGGGGCACGGCTCTGTGGATCGACGGTCACCGTGTAAGTGCCGCCCACCACCCAGTTCCAGCCCATGAGCCCGTTCTCCTCGAACGGAGCGAGCGGCGGGCCGTCAAGGACGGTGACCGTGTAGCGGTGGGCGCCCGGATCCATGCCGTCGCCGGTGGACCACTGAATCTGCCGGACCCTGATGTGTTCGGTGCGCCCGTGCTGGTGCAGTGCCTGCTGGTCCAGCTCCAGGCCCTGCAGGATCAGCAGCCCGAGGAGGCACACCCCACACAGCAGCCACCGGAGGTCCAAATACCAGCACGTGCACAGGAACACACAGCCGAGGATGATCGCCAGCGCGCACAGCAAGTCGATCCACTGGGCGTGGGTGACGAAGGCTGTGTACCCGATCAGACGCACGATCGCCCACAGCGCCAACGCTGCGCCGGTGCTCATGGCGGCCACCAGCACCCACCAGCCCACGCCTGTCAGCCCTTTGCGTACTTCCTCCGCAGTCAACACGTCCCTGCTTCCGGTGTAACCGCCGCCTCGGTGGTGCACTCGCACTCGTTCCAATGTATGGATTGTTCAACGATCCTTCAATAGGATGGTTCAACATCCTCCCGCCTGCTGCGCGTAGGCGGCCGGAACGGCAACCAACCGAAGGGCTGCTGGAGATGAGTGGGCATCAGGAGGAACAGGTCGACGACAACGGGCAGATCCTGTTCAGCGACGACCCCGCGCTCAAGCTCGAGTACGTGCTGATGTGTCTGGAGACCGCGGAGGGCACCGTCACCCTCGATCATGCGCAGACGCGCCACATGCCCACTGCCCTCTTCGAGTTCAGGCGTGCCCTGAGCGTGGGCTACTTCGGGATGAAGTGGGCGTGGCGGACGGCAGCCTCGCTCGACGAGCTCAGGGAACCGCAGCTCGAAGGCGCCATCCTGTTCGGCATGAGGCGCCTGCCGCCCGAGTTCTCCGACCTGCGCATGCCCGGCCCACCAGGTTCCGACGATGCCGGGGAGCGGCCCACCATATTCGAGGAGCTGCGCATGCCCGAACAGCCGCGACACGACCCCGACGAGGTCTACTTCGGCATGCGACGCAGGCCGCCCGGCCACGCCGACCTGCGCTCGGTCCCCGGATGGGAGCTGCACGAGATACCCGATGAACAGCCAAAGCTGGCGCAGCGTTTCGGGTACACCTACTCCCGGCTGGAACTGCGGACGCCCGACGGGGAGATCTACTCCCGGACCTGGGTCCCGCACGACCCCGAGTGGGCGGCCGCCGCCCTGGGGCACGGCTACGTCGTGTGCCTGTGCGGCGTGGACCTGGGGATCCGCGCACCGTACGCGATGAGCGACGCGCAGCACACCCCCCGCATGCGCCACGAATCCTTCCGCTACGGATGCGCGGCGGGCCTGACCGTCGGCGGACTCGTCGCCTACGTCGACCACCACTGACGCCCAACACCGGGCGGAGACGGTGGTTCGGCTGCTGGTGAACGCCGATCTCCGGCGGGACCCGTTCTCATATCCTCCGGGCATGGTTGATCAGTGCTCGGTCGACGTCGGCGAGGTCCGGCTGGCTTACCAGGTGTCGGGTCCTGCGGATGCTCCGCCGCTTGTCCTGTTGCACGCGCTGGGCGAGGATGCCACCGACTGGGAGGCGGTTGCGCCCGTCGTCGCCCGGAGCCGGAGGGTGTATGCCCTCGATCTTCGCGGTCACGGCCGAAGCGACTGGCCGGGGGACTACTCACTCGAGCTCATGCAGGCCGATGTGCTCCGGTTCCTGGACGCGCTGGGACTTGGACCAGTGGATCTGATCGGGCACTCCATGGGCGGGATCGTGGCCTACCTGCTCGCGGCGGACCATCCGCAGCGAGTGAGCCGGCTTGTCCTGGAGGATGTGGCAGTCCCCCGTCCTCGGGAGCCGAGCACCCCGGCCAGACCTGACGGCGCCCTGGCCTTCGACTGGGAGATGGTGCTGGCCGTCAGGCGGCAGATCGACCAGCCCGATCCCAGGTGGCTACAGCGGCTCGACCGGATCACCGCCGAGACCCTCGTGCTCGCGGGCGGCCCGGACAGTCATGTTCCCCAGGACGGTGTCGCCGAGCTCGCCCGCCGCATCCCTTACGGGCGAGTGGTCACCATTCCGGCGGGACATCTGATCCACCACGCAGCGCCGGAGGCGTTCGCCGAGGCGGTTTCGGCGTTCCTGGAGGAGGACATCCGTCCTGTCGGCCGAACATGAGCGCGGTCGGGGACCGTGCCGTGGGTACGGCCGCACGGGTTATTTTCAGCGACGGGACCGAGACCCAGGTCCGCCGCCCGAAGGCCACCAGCCGGGCCGCTGCGCTTTTGTCTCCGGCAGGAGGAAGCAGAACACAGGGTGGGCTCCGTCCGCACTAGCCAGGAGGAAGCGTGACAAGCAGGTTCACCGAGTTGACAGTTGACTGCCATGAACCGGAGAGGCTCGCGGCCTTCTGGTGCGAGGTCCTGGACTTCAAGGTGCTCGACCGGAGCGAGGGCAAGGTCGAGATCGGCTCCTGGGTGCCGACCGTCGAGGAGGTCCGGGCCCGTCAGATGCCGCCCACCCTAGTGTTCATCCGTGTGCCTGAGGGCAAGGCCGTCAAGAACCGGCTTCACCTCGACGTCAGTCCGATCGACGGCAGCACCGAGGACGAGGTGACCAGACTGCTCGGTCTCGGCGCCGTCAAGGTGGACGTGGGCCAGGGCCCGGACCGGAGCTGGGTGGTCATGGCCGACCCCGAGGGCAACGAGTTCGACGTCCTGCGCACCCTGGCACCGCAGGACTAGGTGGTGTCCGGCGCGGGGATGCCTCACCGTCTCGGCGCGCTGGAACTCACGGTTTGTGGGTCACCCAGAGGAGTTCCGCCGGCCAGCGGTGTGCCCAGTCGGGTGGGTCGGTTTCGTTGTAGCCGTTGGGAGTTCCGCGTTCGGGCCGCGGCTCGATCAGGTCGTCGATGACGAGACCGGCGCCGCGCAGGACCCTGACCCAGTCGCCGTAGGTGAGTTGATAGCTGGTCGCGCCGTCGTCCTCGGCGATGGTGTTGAGCCCGAAGTAGTCCTGCTGGAGCGACGTGGTCACACGGCCGGCGACTTCGTCGTAGCAGGCTTCGAACCAGGGGCTGGCGACGTTGAACACCAGGCGCCCGCCCCGGCGCAGGACGCGTGCGGCCTGCGGGACAGCCAGGTGCGGGGGCGCCCAGCTGAGCCCGCCGAAGTCGCAGAACACCAGGTCGAAGCTGTCGGCGGCGAAGGGGAGTTGTTCGGCGGCGCCCTGCACCAGCGGGTAGCGGGCCGCTCCCATCGCGCGGGCCGCTGCCGCGAGTTGGGCTTCGGACAGGTCGAGCCCGACCACGGTGGCGCCCTCGGCGGCGAGCGCCCTGGACCACTGGCCGGCACCGCAGCCGAGTTCGAGGACCCGCTTGCCGGTGACGTCGCCCAGGGCGCGCAGCTGCGCGTCCGGGACGGAGTACATGCCCCACAGCCGGGGTGAGGCTCCGATCTGCGGATCGTGCTCGTGCTGGTAGGCGCTGCTGATCTGATTCCAGAACCGCCGGTTGGCGGGGATGCTGTCCACCTGCCGACTCCAGCACCGCCTGGCGGGGGTGGTCAACACGATAAGGACACCGGCCGGTCCTCACCTCGGTGCGGCCATGGCTCAGCTCACGATCCGCTGCCGGTTGTCAGGCCCGTCAGAGGCTGGTGAGCAGGTGGAGGCGCTCGGCGCTGGGTGAGTCCTGGTCGGCGTGGTAGACGACGAGGAGTTGCCGTGCGTCCGGTCTGAGGAGCTTTTCGTAGTGGAGGTCCAGCCGCCCGACCAAGGGGTGGTTGAAGCGGGTGTAGCCGGTGGCGCGGCGGCGTACCTCCCGTCTGGCCCACAGTGTGCGGAAGCGTTCGCTGGCGACCGTCAGCTCGCCGATGGTCTCCAGGAGTTCGGGATCGGCGTCGTCGATGCTGAGGGTGGCGCGAAGTCCGGAGACGGCTTTGGCCGTCACGTCGTCCCACTGGGGGTAGAGGCTGCGCATCTCGGGCTCGAGGAACACGGCTCGCAGGGGGTTGCCGCCCACGGCGAAGAACGGGCACAGGGCCACGGCCAGGCGGTTGGCGGCGACGACGTGGCCGGTTGTCCCCTGGGCATAGGCGGGTGTGAGGGGCCAGCCGTCGAGCAGCGGCTGGAGGTCGCCCTGACCCGTCCGGGAGCGGGGACGGCGTCGCCTGGCCGGGGGCCTCGGGTGGGCGAGGCGGTGCAGGTAGGACGCGGCGTCGTCGTCGAGTTGCAGCGCCGCGGCCAGGCTTTGGAGGATCTGGTCGGAGGGGTGCTGGTTTCGGCCCTGCTCCAGGCGCAGGTAGTACTCGGGGCTGATGCCGGCGAGGTGGGCGACCTCCTCCCGGCGCAGCCCCGGGACACGGCGGCGCTCTCCGGCGGGCAGGCCGGCCTCCTGGGGGCTGAGCTGTTCCCGCCGGGCCCGCAGGAAGTCGCCGAGGGTGTCCGGCATGTCGTTCATCCTCCGACGTTAGTCGGCGAGCAGGCCGAGCCGCACCAGACTGCGTGCGGTCGCGACCACGCTCTCCTCGTTCGGGCGTGGTGCCCAGTCCAGCTGCTCGCGGGCCTTGGCGTTGTCGGCCCGGCGGACCACGCCCAGCTGCGGTACCGTCCCGCGCAGCCGCGGGCTGACCGTGGACAGCAGCCGCAGCAGCCAGGCGGGGGCCGACCGGGCGGGAGCCTTCGCGGCCGCCTCGCCCAGCTGGGAGCGCAGGGCGCGCGCGATCTGCCCGAAGCAGATCGGCTCGCCTGCCAGCGCCAGGTACCGCTGCCCGGCGGCGGTCGGCGAGGTCATCGCCTTGACGTGCAGGTCGGCGACGTCCCGGACGTCGACCGTGTTGGTCCAGATCGGCGGCGCGGCACGCATGGCACCGGTGAGCATCGCGTGGATGATGCGGATCGAGCTGGAGTAGTCGGATCCGAGGACGGGACCGAAGATCCCGACCGGGTTGATCGTGGTGAGTTCCAGGCCGTTGCCCTCGGCGGCGATGAAGTCCCACGCCGCGCGCTCGGCGACGGTCTTCGACTTGACGTACGGGGTCACGCCGGGCCCGTCCAGGTTCGTCCAGTCGGCTTCCGTGAAGACCCGGTCCGTCGGGCCGTGGCCGTAGCCGACCGCGGCGAACGAGGACGTCAGGACCACCCGCCTGACGTCGGCATCCCGCGCGGCCCGCAGCACCCGCAGGGCGCCGTCGCGGGCCGGGACGATCAGTTCGCTCTCGTCCTTCGGGTGGGAGGCGGGGAACGGCGACGCGATGTGCAGGACATAGTCGGCGCCCGCTGCGGCCCGGTCCCAGCCGGCGTCGGAGGACAGGTCCGCCTCGACGTAGGAAACGCCCTCCCGCCCGGGCGCCTCAGCCACGGAGAGCATCTCTTCGACGTCAGGTTGCCGCTTCAGCGAGCGCAACGTGGTCGTGACCTCGTGCCCCGACGCCAAGAGCCGCGCGATCGTGTGGGAACCCAGGAAGCCGGTCCCACCGGTGACGAGTACGTGTGCCATGACGACAGGATCAGCGTGCACGACCGCTCGGTTCCAGATCCCGCTGTTACTGGTACCCGCAGGGACAGGCATGACGGCTCGAGGATCTGGGGCGTACACGCTGACGGCTCCCGTCCTGTGCGCCAGGGAGGGAGCCGTTCAGGTCGCGTCGGCGTATGCCTTCTACGGGTTATGCGTGGCGGTGCGAGTGCCGGTTGCCGGTGACGAGGCGGTAGATGCCCAGCAGGATGAGGGAGCCGACGATGGCGGCGATCCACGTGGACAGGTCGAAGAACCCGTCGATGGAGTCCACACCGAAGATCACCTTGCCGAGCCAGCCGCCGAGCAGACCGCCGACGATGCCGATGAGCATGGTGACGATGATGCCGCCCGGGTCCTTGCCCGGCATCAAGGCCTTGGCGATGGCGCCGGCGAGCAGGCCGATGATGATCCACGCGATGATGCCCATGATGCGTCTCGCTTCCTCGAATAAGGGCTGTGTCAGTTCATCGTGTGCACCGATTCCGCCCGAACAAACGTCTCACCCGGGTCACGGCCGCACCGGTTCAGGCCGTGGCCCACTCCGCCCAGGGACTTCCTGAGTGCTCCGGCAGCTCACCCGAGTCCGTTGGGCGGGCGCCGACTTACTCGCCGACTTACTCAGGGTGCGCCACCGCCTCTCGCTGAAGTTGCACGGCCGCGAGCAGGCTCAGCGTCGGCTCCGCCTGGCGCAGCGCCTTCACCGCGGCGACCGAGCCGACGTCGCCGGTGAAGCCGACGGCGGCCAGCCGGGAGCGGACCCAGCGGGCGCGCAGCCGGGTCTCCGTGGCGGCGGCCGTGGACTCCACGAGTGCGGCGGCGCGTTCCAGGCCCGGGCGTTCCTCCGGCGAAGCCTCCGCCAGCGCCTCGCGCAGGGCCGCCGAGACCTCGTCCGCGTCCCGGATGGTCAGCACGAAGGTGTTCTTCCTGCCCAGTCCCATGATTCCTGTCATGGTGGTCAGCCTGACGGCCATGACCGGTGCGCGCCAAGCGAGTTGAGGAGCCTCAGAGGAACCGTCCGGGCCACGACGCGCCGGGCCGCCGTGGCGCTGGAGGGGGCGGCGCGGCTATCGGCCGGCCGCGAGGAAGTCCTCCAGGATCCGGATGAATCGCTCGGGCTGCTCCTCGGCCGGATAGTGCCCGCAGTCGTCGAGGACGACTTCGGTGACGTCGTCGGCGGCCAGCCGCATCGTCTGCGCCGTGTTCGCGCCGCTCCACAGCGCGCCGCCGACGGCGAGCACCGGCTGCGTCAGCCGGGTCATGGCGCGCCGCTCGTTCTGTGCGATCGTCTCGTCCAGCGCGCGGTAGTACGCGAAGCTCGCCCGCAGTGCGCGAGGATCCGCGGCGATCGCGTCGACGTAGACGTCCACGGCGTACTCGGGGATCGCGGTGGGCGTGGCCGCCTTGGTGGCGAACTGCCAGCCGAAGAAGAGCCGTTCGCGTCCGCGGACCAGTTCCTCGTTGAGGTCGGTGAGCCGGTTGAAGCCGAACTGCCAGAGCCTCTGGTTGGCCGCGGCCGGGCCGAAGAACGGCGGCGAGGGCGTCAGACCGGGGATCAGCGCTTCGAGGATGGCGAGCCGGCCCACCCGCTCGGGGTGATCGGCGGCGAGGGCGTATCCGGTCCACGTACCGATGTCGTGGCCGACCACGTCGAACCGGTCGTGCCCGAGTTCGGCCATCAACGCGACCAGATCGGCGGCCAGCGTGCCGGCGTCGTACCCGTCGTCGGGCTTGTCGGAGAGCCCGGCCCCGCGCGAGTCGACGGCGACGACGGTGTGCTCACGGGCGAGCGCGGGCATCACCTCCCGCCAGGCGTACCAGGTCTGGGGCCAGCCGCCGACCAGCAGCAGCGCCGGGCCGTCGCCACCGGTGACCGCGTGCAGCCGCAGGCCGTTCACCTCCACGAGCCGGCTGGTGAAGACGTCGAGGAACCCGTTGGGCAGTCGCAGCGAACTCAAGGTCGTCATGCCGGCGACCATACCCATCTTTGAACGATCGGTACAAGATGTGTAGGGTGACGGACCATGGCAGGCCGCAAGCAGTTCGACGTGGACGAGGCACTACGACGCGCGATGCACGTCTTCTGGCGCTGGGGTTATTCGGAGGCCTCCATCGATCGCCTGACCGAGGGCACGGGCCTGGGCCGGGGCTCGCTCTACGGCACCTTCGGCGACAAGAGCGCCCTCTTCCGCAAAAGCCTCATGCGATACGGGCAGACCTACCAGCCGAGGTACGAGCAGGCGCTGTCCGGCCCACACCCGAGCCCGAGCGCCGTTGTGGCCGCGTTCCTTCAGGTCGCCCTGGACCGTATCGCCGATCCGACGGTCCCGGACGGCTGCCTGCTCACGGTGTCGGCAACGCAGTTCCCGGCGCTCGACGCGGAGGGCCAGGTGATGGTTCGCGCCATGATCGACGGTTTGCGGGCGAGGCTGGAGCAGGCGTTGCTGGCGGCGGGGGCCGGTCAGCAGGAGGCGGCAGAGCTGGCGCTGTGCACGCTGGCGACGAACAAATCCCTGGCGGTGCTGAGCCGTGCCGGCTTCTCGGGCGAAGACCTGGCAACTGTCGCGGCGGCCGCCGCTGAGCATGCCGGAGCTCTGCCGAAACGACCGGCTGAACCGTCAGGACCGCGATAGGCGGGAAAGGCTCCGTCACTTGTGGATGTGACTCATGGATCCGCAGCGGCTTCGGGGCGGCCGGCGGCTCGGCAGGTCCGAGCGGGCGCCGGTCCTCGATTCGGACCGCCGCGACCGCCCGGACGGCCGACCGCCCGGACCGCCACGGCCGCCTGGATCGCCGCGACCGCCTGGACCGTCGACCGCGCGGACTGCCCAGATCGCCGCGGCCGCCTGGGCCGCCGGCCGTCCTGGGGTGGCCGCCCGGGCGGCGCCGAGGTGTGGACCGCCGGCGGAAGGCCCACACGCGCGTGCCGACGAGCGGAAGGCCCGCACGCGCGTCCCGACGACGCGGGCGCAGGCCTCGCCGCACGGCCCTCCTCGGCCAAGGCGCGCCCAGAGGGCAACCGACCTCATCGGCCCGCTGCCCCCTCGCCGGGGCGACGGTGGCGTCAGCGGCTGTTCTGTGGTCGCGACCTTCGCACCGTCAGGAACACCAGCGCGCCGGCCGCCACCAGCAGGACGGCGGTGCCGGCCCGCAGCAACACTCCGTCCGCGCCCGTGGCGGCGAGCCCGCCGCCGGTCGTCGTACCGGTCCCGGTGCCCGCCGCGGAGCCGGACGGGCTCACGGTGGCCGTGGCCGATGGGGACGCGGAGGCGCTGGGCGACGGGCTGGACGTCGCCGAGCCGGTGGCCTTCACCTCGATCGACGCGGTGTCGTTCGCCGCGTCGTCGTCCCGGTTGGGGTAGTCGGGGTTCTCCACCGCCTTCACACTGCCGCGCGCGCCGGGGACGGCCCGGTCGATCCGCACCGTGAACTCCTGGGTCACGGAGTCGCCCGGCCGGAAGTCCGTGCTGCCGATGTCGCAGGTGTAGCTGTTCGCGCCGGCCTTGCGCGGTGTGCAGTTCCACAACGGCCCGGGGTCGCCCTGCTCGCCGGGGCCGGGGGCGCCGGTGATGGTGGTGCCGGCGGGCGGGGTCACCACGAAGGTGCCTGAGTTGTCCGCGTCCATCCACCGGAAGTCCATCCGGCCCGGCCCGGTGTTGCGGACGCCCACGGTGATCTTCACGGTCTCGCCGACCTTGCCCTCGACCGTGTCACCGAGCGCCTGGTAGTCGGCGTGCTGGGTGGTCGCGAAGGTGCCGTATCCGTGGCCGGTGAAGCCGGAGCCGGCGGCGACGGACTTCAGGCCGAGCGGCGCGCCGGTGCCAGTCCGGGGGAAGTCGGACGGGTCGAAGGAGTCGGGCGCGGAGCCGCCGACCGGCCACACGACGTACGTGTTGTAGCCGTACATCGTGTCCGCGGCGGCGGTGTAGCGCAGCGGCGTGTCCGTCTCGTAGGCGGAGCCGGGCGCGACCGGTGTGTCGAACCGGCACCAGGCTCCGGCGTCGGGCGAGTCCGAGTAATGGCAGTTGGAGTGGTCGCGGGCGAGCGACACGCCGTCGGAGTCCTGCACCAGCAGCATGACACCCTTGTCGGCGGGGGCGGCGCCGGTGTCGGCGAAGGCCGGGGTGCGCTCGAAGACGGTGCCGGGCGCGATGCCCTTCAGCGCCGGGTAGGGCCGGGCGGCGAGCTTCGGGCCGCCGACCAGGACGTCCGTCTTCGCGGTCACGGTGGACGCGTCGGAGGCGGTGGCGGTGTAGGTGACGGCACCGGTGTCGCCCGCCTTGGCGGCCGCGGTGGGCTTCAGGAAGAACGGGTCGATCGACTCCTTGCCCGACAGCGGGCCCACGTCGCACCGGACCTTGAGGGCGCCGGTGCTCACGCAGTCCCCCGTGACCTCCATCGTCGCCTTCCCGGCGAGGGACGACGCGTCGACCGTGACCGAGACGCCGTGGGCGTCCCCGCCCGAGGCGGTGATACCGAGGTCCAGGATCGGACCCTCACCCTCGGTGGGGAGGTAGTAGTTCTCCTGGGTGTCCAGGACGAGCGTCGTTCCGGCGGCGTGCGCGGCCGGGGTGGCGAACGCCAGGGCGGCGGTCGCGAAAGCCGCGGCCGCCGCTGTCCGCCATGTTCTACGTATCGTCAGCACACAACGTGGACACGCCAGAACACCGGAAGGTTGCGCCCAAGCGTCCGCCGGCTGACGAACGGGTTCCCCGCCGGCAACCTCTCTGTGCACCCGCACCAGCCCCTGCGACCCCGACTGCGCCCGCACCTGGCGACTCGGGCCGGCTCGCCGGCGCGGCAGACCCCCGCGGTGGTGCGCCGATGCCGTCACGCGAGACGGGGGTCAGGCCGCGAAGCCGACGTTGGTGACGTATTCGTACTGGCCCCACTCGGAGCCGAGGTCCACCGTCGCGTCGTTGATCCAGGCGTCGTCGAGGGCGTCCTCGTCGTCGTTGGCCCAGGCCTCGACGATCCGGTCCCAGTGGCGCACGTTGAGGGTGCGGAAGGAGAGGGCGCGCTGGTGCGGGCGGGTCACCTGGGACTGGTTGAGGGGGTGGAACTCGACGCGGGTGCCGCGGCCCTCGCGGTTGAGGCGGGCGGTCAGGTAGCGGGCCACGTTGTGACGGCGGACCGTGCGGTAGGCGGTCTCGATGGCTTGGAGGTTCTTCCTGGAGGGGCTGCGTCTGCCGTCCAGCCAGGCCTTCAGGGTGCGGTCGGTGACGGTGAGGCCGGCCTCGCGGGCCGTCTGGCGGGCGTGGTCGGTGCGGGTCAGGTAGTGCAGCCGGGCGAGCAGCCCGCGGCGCTGCGTGATCGGAGTGGCGACGAAGCCCGCGAGCGCGTCGAGCTGGCGGGCCACGGCCTCGTGTCCCTTGATGCCGCGGGCGCCGAACTTGCCGAAGTCGATGTTCCTCTCCGGCATCTCTGCACTCCTCGCTGCGCGGCCGGGTGACGGGTGTTCAAGAGAATACAGCGGCTTACGTCGCGTCGTCGGCCGGCTCGGCGCCCACCGCGTACACGTCCTTGACCTTCACCTCGGCGACGCCTCTCCCCTCGGGGAACACCGCCCGCCAGTCACCGGTGACGTGCAGTTCGTCGGTGCCCATGACGCGTACGACCATCAGGCCCTCGTCGTAGGCGCGGTGGGCCTTCCACCACAGGTTGGCGAAGGCCTGGGAGCGGATGAGGTGCATCCAGTCGGTGCGGTACAGCTCGCGGTTGTAGTTGGACTCCCCCAGTGTGGAGACGAACTTGGAGTACATGGCCTTGACGTACTCCAGCGTCACCTCGTCGTCGTCGGTGATCGCCCGGTCCCGGGCGTCCTTCAGGGCGACGCGGAACTTCTCCAGCAGGCTCTCCGTCGCGCCCGACGTCCACGACTCGTGGATCCGGGGCGGTTCGCACAGCCCGTACTTCGGGCCCGACACCCGCAGCAGCAGGCGCAGGGTGGGTTCGGTGACCCACAGTGGGCCGGGTTCGTCACGGCTGCCGATCGGGTTGGGCAGGTAGGCGTCGTGTGCCCAGTCGGGCGGGGTGATCAGGTGGACGCCGGCGCGGCGACGGTCGTGCTGGTCGCCGGTGGAGTGTTCGAGCTGGCCGAGCGGGAGGTGGGTCTTGAGCGCGCTGAGGTAGGCGCCGTTGACGTCCAGGGCCGTGATCTCGTGTGCGCCGGGCGGGAGTTCGGGCCGCGTCCACTTGGGGCGGGCCTCCCAGATCTGGTCGGCGCCACGGGAGGTCTGCTTGCGCAGGACGTCGGGCAGCCAGGGGTGGGCGACCACCTCGTACCGGCCGCCCATGCGGCTGTGGTCCAGCAGGGCCATGGCGTCGGGGATCGCCCGTTTCACCAGTGCCGCGGTCGCCGCCTCGACGTCACCGGAGTGCTCGGCGAGAGCGGCGGCGACGGCGGAGCCGATCAGGTCCGGGGCATCGGCGGACTTCAGGCGACGCCCGACGGGCACGACCTTGACGCCGCGCCGCGGGGGCACGGTCGCCGACGCGGGTGCGGGGGTCGTGGCGTTGCAGTCCGCCGGGTCCAGGTGCTGGGGGAAGCCGGCCACCTGATGGTGGGCGGGGCGTCCGCACAGGACGCAGGGCTGGGGGGTGGTGAGCACGTCCCCGTCCCCGTCGCCGTCCCTGTCCCTGTCGCCGCCGTCGTCCTCTTCCTCGCCGTCGTCGGCGTCGTCGCCGCCGTCCCTGTCGTGGACGACCGTCCGCGTGTCGTCGAGCTCATCCGGGTCGGTGAACTCGTGCGGGTGGTCCAGCGCATCAGGGTCGCCGCCCGTTTCAGCGCCGCGGGACTCGGCGGCGACGGCGGCCAGCTTGCCGCGCGCCCCTTCGAGAAAGTACGCGTACTTCTCCCGGGTCTCGCCGCTCGGGTCACGTCCGGTCTCCCAGCCTGCGACCGTGGACGTGCTGACGCCCAGCGCCTGTGCGAGCTGAGGGCGGGAGAGGTTCAGCTCCTCGCGCAGCCTGCGCCGTTCCTCGGCGGCCGGCAGCGGGACCTCTTTCCTCGCCCCGGCGAGGAGTGCGTCGATCGCGCCGAAGTCCGTCATCGCACCGTCCCGTCGACGGAGGGGGTACGTGTGCCGCCGAGCGGGCGGCCGGGTGCGCGGCGGCGGGCGACGGGCAGTGCCTCGACGGCCCGGGTCGGTCCCGCGAGGAGGTCGAGCGGGTCGATGCCGTAGTGGGCGGCGACCGCCTCGCAGTCGCTGAGACTCCACCCGGCGGTGCCGGACTGGCGGCGGCTCACCTGGGCCTGGGTGACCCCCAGCGCGTCGGCGAGCCTGGTCTGCGACTCGCCGGTGGCGTGCAGGAGCGCCGCCACCGCCGACCGGACCCGCTCTTCGAGGTTCATGCTCACGCCGTCGACCCTACCGCGGGAGACGCACCCTTCATACGGATAACGCATCGCCGTTCGAAGAACCCTCAGTAGCGGCGGCCGGGCTCACGAGTCGGCGCGCTCAGACGGGTCCCGGGCTGCTAGCGAAGAAGCGTCCGTCCGGGCCCTGTGCCCTGCCGCGGAATGAACGCGTTCGTAAATTGTTGAAAGCGGTATGAAGAAGATCGGGTTCCTGTCCTTCGGGCACTGGACGCCATCGCCGCACTCGAAGACGCGTTCCGCGTCGGACTCGCTGTTGCAGGCGATCGACCTCGCCGTCGCCGCGGAGGAGCTGGGGGTGGACGGCGCCTACTTCCGCGTGCACCACTTCGCACGGCAGCACGCCTCACCGTTCCCGCTCCTCGCCGCCATCGGTGCGCGCACCAGCCGGATCGAGATCGGCACCGGTGTGATCGACATGCGCTACGAGAACCCGCTGTACATGGCGGAGGACGCGGGCGCGGCCGACCTGATCTCGGGCGGCCGACTCCAGCTCGGCCTCAGCCGGGGCTCACCGGAGCAGGTGATCGACGGCTGGCGGCACTTCGGTTACCGACCTCCGGAGGGCGGAACCGACGCCGACCTGGCGCGCGCCCACACCGAGGAACTGCTCCAGGTGCTGAAGGGGGACGGATTCGCCGAGCCCGACCCCCGGCCGATGTTCGCCAACCCGCCGGGGCTGCTTCGTATCGAACCGCACTCCGAGGGCCTGCGTGAGCGCATCTGGTGGGGTTCGGGGTCGAACGCCACCGCGGTCTGGGCCGCCGGTCTCGGGATGAACATGCAGAGCTCGACCCTCAAGGACGACGAGAGCGGCGAGCCGCTCCACGTCCAGCAGCGCAAGCAGATCGAGGCGTACCACGAGGCCTGGCGCGCCGCGGGCCACACCCGTACCCCCAGGGTGTCGGTCAGCCGGAGCATCTTCCCGCTCGTCGACGACCGGGACCGCGCGTACTTCGGCCGCGACCGGGACTCGACGGACCAGATCGGTTACATCGACGCGAACACCCGCAGCATCTTCGGCCGCTCCTACGCCGCCGAACCCGACGCGCTCGTCAAGCAGCTCGCCGAGGACGAAGCCATCGCCGCCGCCGACACCGTACTGCTCACGGTGCCCAACCAACTCGGCGTCGACTACAACGCACACGTCCTCGACAGCATCCTGAGGCACGTCGCGCCGGAACTCGGCTGGCGCTGACAACCGGGGCGCCGGCGGACAGCACGCGGCCGGGAAGTGACCCACACGGACGCCGACGACCCGGCGGCACCTTCGCCCCCGCGGGGACGTGGTTGCCGCCGGATCGGGCGCCCCGCCTCGGGCGCCCGGCACGGCCCTCGGCGCCTTCACAGAGCTTCGGCAGGCGGAACAACGCGCCTGCACACTCCCTCTGCGGATTGACCTTGCCCCTTGGACAAGTCCCACAGTGGGGCCATGAACACCGGATCAGCTCACGAACGGCTTCTGTCCGAACAGCGTGCCTACTACAGCGCCCTTGCCCCGGACTACCTCGACCAGTTCCTCGATCTTCCCGGCTGCGCCGAGCCGGCTGAGGCGCTCGACGCGTTCCGGCCGGCGGGCAGTGTGCTGGAACTGGCCTGCGGGCCCGGCACTTGGACCCCTCAGCTGCTCCGCCACGCCGGCGACGTCACCGCCGTCGACGCGTCCCCGGAAATGCTCGCGATCGCCGCGAGCCGAGTCGCTGATGGATCCCGGGTGAGATTCGTCGAGGCTGACCTGTTCGCCTGGGAACCCGACCGCCGTTATGACGTCGTCTTCATGGGGTGCTGGCTCTCGCACGTGCCGGCCGAACGCTTCGAGTCCTTCTGGTCTTTGGTGGCCACTGCCCTCGCGCCGCGGGGCCGGGTGTTCTTTGTCGACGACCACTACCGAACGCCGGAGGAACTCGTCGAAGGCCCGGCGTCTTCCACCATTCAGCGGCGCACTCCGGACGGGGCGGCCTACCGAATCGTGAAAGTTCCGTACGAGCCGACAGAACTGGAAGGACGGCTTCGTGAGCTCGGCTGGGACATCACAGTCACGCCGACAGCCGGCCCGTTCTTCTGGGGCGCCGGCAGCCGGCCTGAGGGGTCCCCGGGTTCCGGAACCGGGTTCCTCGATCACCGGGGACGCACGAGAGTCAACGGGGGCCGACGCCGTGCGTGGTGATCGTGTGGGGGAGGCGGAAGTCCATGGCCCGTCCGACCTCTCGCCAGGTCGCCTCCGCGGTCCTGCGCGCGTCGGCGGCCACATCGCCCCGTTCGCGTATGAGCCGTTCGTAGATCGGGGCGTCGCTATGCGCCGTTGCACTCACCGTAGGGGTCCCTTCCCGAAAACGACGCCCGCTCGACCTCCGGGCCGCAGGCGGAGGCCGAGTCTATGGCGCCGGTTCCGTCGGCATCGTCCCGTTCCGCCAGGCGGGACGATCAGCCGGGCCGCCGAACGGGTCGGGCCGCCACCGGACCGGATTTCGACGGGCATGACACCGGTGCCGAACTCGTCCGGCCTCCCCTCACGTTCGCCGGCGGGGCGCGGTCACGCGGTGGCGGCGGCCGTCGCGGCGTGTATGACCGTCAGGAGCGAGGCGCCCGCGATCATCGTCCATTTCCGCGTGGCGATCCCGATGGCGGCGTCGCCCGCCTGGGCCGCGGCGGCCGCGGACAGGAGGAGTGAACTGGCCGGCCCCGGCCAGCCGATCGGTGCGACGAGGACCGCCACTCCCAGCGGCACTGCCCTGGTCGCGTACATCCAGCCGTAGAAACGTTCCCCGGCACTTGGTGTGCCGCTCTCGCTCAGCGCCGCCGGGCGCACACCTCCCACCAGGGCGAAGGCGACGGAGGCGACAGCGGCGACGGCGTTGGCCGCCAACAGGGCGTTCACGAGGCGTAGTCGGTGGAGGGTTCGGTGCCGTACTTCGTCCAGACCGCCGCGAGGGAGTCGTGCGACAGCGGCTGCCCGGAGTCGACCATCGCCTTGAGGTCGCGGAAGTACTGCACGTACAGGTCCGGGGTGAAGGTGTTGAGCATGACCGCCGTTTCGTCACTCACGTTGGCGAAGGTGTGCGGTGCGCCCGGCGGGACCATGACCCACGTGCCGGGTCCCGCGTCGTGGTCGTCCTGGCCGACGGTGAACCGCACATGGCCGGACAGGACGTAGAAGCCCTCGTCGTGCTGTGCGTGGCGGTGCTGCGGGGGTCCCGGGGTGTGCGGGGGAATGGTGATCTCCCCCGTTCCCAGACGGTGCTCGGTATGGCTGCCGTCCTCGAGGATCCGGATCGTCGACGGCCCGCTGGCGATGATTTCGCCCTCGCCGGGTCCGATGATCGACACCTTGGTCATGTAGCCCTCCCTGGCTGGTGGTTGCCGACGCCGAGGACCTTATGAGCGGCATGCAGTCGCATGCAAGTGCACTCTTAAAAAAAGAGTCCACTCTCATCCAGGCCCTGGCGCCGGTATGCTCTCGGTCGGCAGGAAAGGACGGTCATGGCCGAGCGCAGAGGCCCGAGCGGGCTCAGCAGTCAGATGGAACGCACCAGGTCGGCGATCGTGGCGGCCGCCCGCGATCTCGCCGACACCGGGGCAGAGATCACGATGCCGAAGGTCGCGGCCGAGGCGCGGGTCTCCGAAGCGACCGCCTACCGCTACTTCCCCGACCTCCTCGCGCTCCTGCGTGCCGCCGTGATGACGGAGGACCTGGTCGCCGTGCTGCGTTCGGCGACGCGCGGCGACGACCCGGTCGAACGGGTCGGCCAGGCCGCGGAGATCCTGGCCCGGGCGGTGCTGCGCCGGCAGGGCGCGGTGCGGGCGGTCGTCGCCTCGACCATCGCGAAACCCTCGACATCCCAGGAGCGTCCCGCCCGCCGCTTCGCGCTCATCGACCACGCCCTCGCCCCCTGGGCCGACAGGTGCGGTCCCGCGGGACGCGCCGACGTGGAACAGCTGGTGCGTGGTCTCTCCCTCGTGATCAGCGCCGAGTCACTGTTCACGCTCATCGACCTCTGTGGCCTGGCTCCCGACGACGCGGTGGACAGCCTGGTGAGCACCGCACGCACCATGACCGCGGCGGCGGTGGCAGCCGCCCCCACGGGTCCCGTGACCGGCTGAGCGGAGCTCTCCAGCCGGCGAGAGTCACGGCGGCACGGCGGGCCGCGGTGGCTTCTGTTTCGCGTGGTGTTCCTTTCAGGCCGAGGTTTCGGGGCACCCAGTTCCTATGGGCAGCCCCATCCCTCCCGGGGCGCCGTCGCGGCGGCTGGCCCCGGTGGCCAGGAACGTGGCGGTGGCCCGGCGCTTCGTACGGTCGGTGCTGGACGGTGTGGCGCCGGAGGTGGCCGACACCGCCGAACTGCTGGCCGGCGAGCTGATGACCAACGTGGTGATCCACGCGCGAACCGAGGCCGAGGTGCGGGTGTGGGCCGTCGACGGGCGGGCGCAGGTACGGGTGACCGATCACCGGCCCGAGTGCGGGCTCGTACCGCACGACCGCCATACCTACGCCTGCACCGGCCGGGGCCTGGAGCTGGTGGAAGAACTGGCCACCGGTCACGGAGTCCACAGCACGGAGGACCGCAAGACGGTCTGGTTCGAGGTGTGGCCCAGGACGCCGGGGCCGCCCGCGTCCGCGTGGGAGACGCTGGCACCGTCCGGCCGGATGGCGACGGTGACGCTGAACGACGTGCCCTACGCCCTGTACTGGGCGGCCCAGCAGCACTGGGAGGGTCTGCTGCGCGAACTGTTCCTCGCGCCGGCCGCGGCCGGTCACGCCCAGGTGCCGCCGGCCGACCTCGCCACCGCCCAGGACACCAGCAACATGATCTGCGCCTGCATGACGGCGGCGGTGCAGCAGGAGACCCCCGACAGCTCGACGCTCTCCCTGCTCGTGGCGTTCCCCGCCGACACCGCCCCCGACGTGACGGCGCTGAGTACGGTCCTCGACCTGGGCGACGAAACCGCACAGCAGGCGAGCCTCCTCACCCTCCCGGCCCTCCCCCAGCTGCGGGCCTTCCGGCACTGGCTGTTCGACGAGATCACCGGCCAGCTGTCCGGCGGGCACCCCACCGCGTGGACGATGACCCCCGGCACACCGGGCGCCACCCCCACCGACCTGGCTCCCTGGGACGCGAGCGAGGTCGAGGCCGCCAACGTGCCCACCGTCGCCGCCGACGACCGCAACCGCGTCATCGCGGTCAACAGCGCCGCCGCCGGCCTGCTGGGCTGGCAGGCCCACGACCTCCTCGAACAACGGCTGACCGTCCTGATCCCCGAGCATCTGCGCAGCCGCCACCTGAGCGCCTTCAGCTCGCTGCTGCTCACCGGCGAACCCCGCATCCTGGGTCGTTCCGTGCCCGTCCGCGCACTGCACCGCGACGGCAGGCTGGTCCCCGTCCGGCTGTCCGTCCAGACCCAGGAAGCGGTCGACGGGCGCACCGTGTTCGTGGCCCAGCTCTACGCGACCACCGCTGCCCCCACCGCACCCGGCAGCGCTTCCGGCGCGGCGCAGGACGCCTCGTCGGACGGCGCCTCGGGCGCGGCGCACGACGGCGGATACGCGACGCGGCCGGCGCCGGGCCCGGTCCACCTGCCGGTCACCACCAAGAAGGCGCGGAGAGCACGGATCGACCGGGCGGCCCCTGAGCTGTCCCTGTTCGCCGAGGCCGGACGGGCCCTCGCCAGCACCCTCGACCTGAACGAGCGGCTGCGGCGAGTGTGCCGGGTACTGACACAGCAGCTCGCCGACTGGTGCGCCGTCGACCTGATCGACGAGCACCAGCAGGTCGAGCGGGTCTGCATCGTGCACCGCGACCCCCGGGCGCCGATCGCTGCGGGGCACTTCGGCGCACTCGCTCCACTGTCCGGCACCGCCTCGGGCTCCCTGCCCCGGGTCCTGCGCGGCGCCGGCCCCCTGCTGATCGACATCGTCCCCCCGGCAGGTCAGGCCCGCAGCCCTCTGGACGCCCGGCAACTCGAACTCCTGGAGCAACTCGGCGGCGACAGCGCCCTCATCGCTCCCCTACGTGTGCAGCGGGACGTCATCGGCGCCCTGACCCTCGTCCGCACCAGCGACGAACGCCCCTTCACCAAGGACGACATCCCCCTGGTCGCCGAACTCGCCCGCTCCCTCGCCGTCGGCGTGGACAACGCCCGCCTGCACCAGCACACCCACACCAACGCCGAACAACTCCAGCGTGCCCTCCTGCCCGAACTGCCCAGGACGGAGCACCTGGAGCTGGCCGCCCGCTACCTGCCGTCCAGCACCACCGCCGAGGTCGGCGGAGACTGGTACGACGCGTTCACCCTTCCCAACGGCGACACCGCACTCGTCATCGGCGACGTGACCGGCCACGACCTACAGGCCGCCGTCTTCATGAGCACCCTGCGCAACATGCTCCGCGGCATCGCCGTCACCCACCCCGAACCACCTTCGGACGTCCTGCACCGGCTCGACCTCGCACACCACACCCTCGCCCTCCGCACCACCGCCACCTGCATCTACGCCGTCCTCAAGAACCACGGCAGCGGCCCGGAACACAGCCTCCACCACTCCTCCGCGGGCCACCCGCCGCCCCTGCTCACCAGTTCCGACGGCCACTCCCGCTACCTCGACACCGCGGGCGGCCTCCTCATCGGCCTCGACCCCGCCCTCCCCCGGCACACCGCCCACACCCCACTACCGCCCGACTCCACCCTCCTCCTCTACACCGACGGCCTCATCGAACGGCGCACGGAACCCCTGGACCACGGCATGACCCGGCTACGGCGACACGCCGCCCGACACGCCCGGGACCCCCTCCACACCTTCTGCGACGACCTCGTCATCGAGTACGGCACCGACAACACCGACGACATCGCCCTCCTCGCCCTCCGCCCCACCCCACCCGGCGCCCCCGGCTCAGCACAGGTCACGACCGCCCTCCAGAGCAGGCCACGATGACCCCGCCATGCACGGACCTCGGAGCCGGAGCCCGCGCCGTGCCGCGCTGTGCTGCTCCGAGGCCGCCTCTGGGACACACCACCGACTTCTGAGCGGTTCCCGGGCTCCGGTCATCTGCCGCGCAACGCGCTAGCTGTCGGTGCGCTGCGCTGCGTACCGCGCCCCCGCTGCCAGACAGCTGACCTTGGGTTTTCCCGCCGGCACCCAGGCCTCCAGGTGCTGCAGCACACCGAATTCGTCCTCGCCGTCGATGCCTTTCTTCTTGAGGGCCTTGAGGGTGCTGTCCACGGCCGTCGCCACGCGGGACGGGTCCTCCTTGCAGCGCGGGGCCAGGGCGGAGAGGACCTGTTGGTAGCTGTCGGCAGGGCGTGGGTTCCCGTCCAAGGCGGCCAGTTTCCGGGCCGGGCCGGACGCGGGAGCCGGGGAGGGGGTGCCGACGCTGTGGCTTGCCTCGGGCTGCGCGGCCGCTGCCGACCTGCCCTGCGCGGCTGTGCCACCGGAGTCGCAGGCCGTGATCGCCAGCAGCAGCGGAGCCGCGATCAGCGTGCCCGTGGCGACGGCCGTCTTCGTCCTCTTTTTCATGACCCCTCCAGAACCCGTGTGAACGGCATGGTAGGAGCTGACGGCCGCAGCCAGTTGCTACCCGCTCGCGTCGTGCGCTGTGCTGGTGGGGTCGGTGTGTGCGAGGGCGGTGAGGAGCCGTAGTTTCTCGTCGCTGTCGCTGTCCTTGTCGGGGTAGTAGACGACGAGGATGACGTCGTCGATGGGGAGTTTGTCGCGGTGCAGGCGTAGTTCACCGACGACGGGGTGGTGGACGGTGGTGGTGCCCCCGTCGAGACCGCGGACGTCGTGACGGGCCCACAACGTGCGGAACCGCTGACTGGACAGGGCGAGTTCGCCGACGAGTTCCACGAACCGGGGATCGTCGGTGTCGTCCCCGATGGAGGTGCGCAGGGCGGCGATGAAATCGGCGGTGGCCTTCGCCCAGTCCTGCTGGAAGGCCTGTTCCTCAGGATCGAGGAGGAGGGAACGAAGCCGGTTCTCGCCGGGCCGCAGGCGGGGGGAGAGCGCGACCGCCATGGGGTTGGAGGCCAGGACGTCGAACGCGCGCCCTTCGACGAACGCGGGGATCTGAAGGTGGGCGAGCAGCTCGTGCACCCGCGCCGGTACATGTTCGGGCCGCTTGCGGCGCGGCGCCCTGGGTCGCGCCGCCGTGAGGCCGAGCAGGTACGTCCGTTCGACGTCGTCGAGCCGCAGGACGCGCGCGAGTGATTCGAGGACCTGCGGTGAGGGGTTCCTGTCACGGCCCCGTTCGAGGCGCAGGTAGTAGTCGGGGCTGATTCCGGCGAGCAGGGCGACCTCCTCACGGCGCAGCCCTGGCACGCGGCGGTTGCCGCCGGGCGGCAGACCTGCCTGTGCCGGGGAGACCAGCTCACGCCGGGCACGAAGGTAGCTGCCGAGCCGCTTGCCGGAATCCTCGTCCTTCATACCGACACCGTAATGCGGTACGCGTGTCCCAGTGGGGGCCCTGGCAGGACCAGGGAAGACGAGGGCTCTGCCACGCCCGACGGATGCCGCGGAGACTGCGACAGCACTGTTTCGCGACTGAAGGGAAGACCTCGTGGATCTCTCCGACCGCACCGTACTCATCGTCGGTGGAACCTCGGGCATCGGGCGGGAGCTGGCCCGGCGGTTCGCCGCGGCGGGCAGCACCGTGGCCGTCGGCGGCCGCAGCCCGAAGGCACTCGCGGAGCTCGCCGAAGAAGGCTTCGGCACGATCGGCGTCGACGTCACCGACAGTGCCTCGGTCGCGTCTGCCCGTGACGTCGTGCTCGCCCGGTATCCCGACCTGGACACGGTGGTGACCATGTCGGGCGTCATGCTCCTGGAGGACCTGCGCGACCCCTCGCACTTCGAGGCGGCGGAAACGACGATCGACACCAACCTGCTCGGCACCATCCGGGTCGTCGACGCCTTCACCCCGCACCTGATCCGGCGGGGTATAGGCACCATCGTCACCGTCACCTCCGGCATCGCGTTCCTGCCGTTCCCGCCCATGCCCAGCTACGCCGCGTCGAAGGCCGGGGTGCACGCCTACTCCGAGGCACTGCGCGCGCAGCTCGACGGCACCGGAGTCGGCGTCGTCGAACTCGTCCCGCCGGCCGTCGCCACGGCGGGGCAGGAAGAGGTGAACCCGCACGCGCTCCCGCTCGACGACTTCGCCACCGAGGTCATGCACCTGCTCTCGCAGGACCCCACCCCCCACGAGGTCCTGGTGAAGGGCGTCCTCATGCACCGCTGGGCCGAGCGCGACGGCACCTACGACGACCTCGTCGCCCAGCGCTCCCGCGCCTTGGCCATGCTCCCCGGCCGCCAGGACGGACCTGCTGGGACCCGTTGACCTGAGCGGCGGTAATGAAGGCGTCGATGGCACCGCCGTAGAGTTCTGGCTGTGACAGTTCACCGGATGCCTGCTGCTGAGGTTTCGGTCTCCGTCGGTCTGGTGCGCCGTCTGCTTGACGAACAGCACCCTGATCTGGCGGACTTGCCGGTCGAGGTGCTGGCGAACGGCTGGGACAACCTCGTGTGCCGGCTCGGCGAGGAGTTCCTCGTGAGGCTGCCTCGACGTGCCGTGGCCGCCGATCTCGTCGCGCACGAGCAGCGGTGGTTGCCGGAGTTGGCCGGCCGTCTGCCGTTGCCCGTGCCGGCGCCGGTGCGGGTGGGGATGCCCACGGCTCACTACCCGTGGCCCTGGAGCGTCGTGCCGTTTCTCCCAGGCCGGATCGCGGCGCGGTCGGAGCCTGACGACCCCTGGTCGGCCGCGGTGACCCTCGGCGGTTTTCTGGATGCGCTGCACGCCCCGGCTCCCTCGGAGGCGCCCGTCAACCCAGTTCGTGGGATTCCGCTGGCCGGACGCGCCGAGGGCGTCCTGGCCGCACTGGCCCATGTGGACCCAGCCGATCGCGCGCCCGCACTGCAGACCTGGGAGAAGGCCGTCGCGGCACCCGCTTGGGACGGGCCGCCGGTGTGGCTGCACGGCGACCTGCACCCGGCCAACATCCTGGTCGACCGCGGGCGGATCAGCGCCGTGATCGACTTCGGTGACATCACCTCCGGCGATCCCGCCACCGACCTGTCCGTGGCCTGGATGTTGTTCACCACGGAGCAGCGTGCCGCTCTTCGGCAGGCGTACGGCCGCGCGGACGACGCGACCTGGGAGCGGGCCCGCGGGTGGGCGCTTGCCCTGTCCCTGGCCTTCCTGTCGCACTCGGCGGACAACCCGCTGATGCTCGGTATCGGCGAGCGCGCGTTCCGCGCGGTGCTCGCGTAGCGGACGGCCTCCAGGGTCTGCCTAGCTCCGCCTCGTAGCCCGACGGGCGTCCGGTTCGGGATCGCGTGGGGGCCGCCGGGTGTCATCAAGACGGTGAAGGAGCAGGGCAAGCGACTGTTGCGGGTCTTGTCCGGCGGTGTCGATGACGATGTGCTCCCGGTTCCACGGTTCGTAGTCGCGGTTGACGACCTGCTGCCAGTCGGGCAGCGGCAGGTCGGGGATGTCGGTCGACCGCGTGGTCACGCGCTCTCGGTGCTCGTCCGGGTCGGAGCAGACGACTTCCACTTCGACGACGGGGGCGGCCGCCTGACTCCCCACGCTCTGCCAGCTGTCGCGGGTGATCGCCAGGGGGTTCACGGACTCCGCGATCACAGTGAGCCCTTGCCGCAGATGTTCACCGGCCAGGGCGTTTCCGATGACGTAGCCGGCCGGTCCGACGGGATGCCGTGCCAGGCCGGAGCGGACGACGGCCTGTTCGATGGTGTCGATGCGGAGGTGGACCGCGCCGATGCGCGCGGCCAGCAGTCGCGCCAGGGTGGTCTTGCCTGTGCCGGGCAGTCCGCCGATCACGATGAGCATGTACTCATCCTGCCGGAGCCGGAAGGGCACCGGGTATCTCGGTGTGTTCAGAGAAGGGGTGTGCCTCGGCACCGCTGTGGGAGGCGACCGCTCCTCGCCGCCCACGGGGCCGGCTGAGCACTCAGGTCGAGCGGCGCGGCAGTCGCGCGGGGATCGTCAGGAGGGTGGGTCGGCGACCGGGCTGGTTCGCGGCCGGCCGGGTATGTGGTTGCTCGTCGTCCGGACCAATCCGCGCCCTCACCTGGATCGGATTACGCCGAGAGATGTTCCAACAGCGGAGGCCCCTGTGAAAGAAGCCGTGTACATCGGCACCAATCCAGCGTCGGAACCGGATCTGCAGGAGCTTGTCGGCCGCGTCGCGTTGGGCGACGAGAAGGCGTTCGCCTCCGTCTACGACATCGTGGCCGGTCCCGTCCTGGGTGTCGTGCGCGCCGTCGTACGCGACCAGGCGCAGTCGGAGGAGGTCGCCCAGGAGGTGCTGGTGGAGGTGTGGCGGACCGCCCCGCGCTACCGGTCGGAGCGGGGGACGGCTGTGAACTGGATCCTCACCCTGGCGCACCGGCGCGCGGTGGACCGGGTGCGTTCGGTGGAGGCCGCCGTCGCCCGCGATCACAAGGCCGCGATGCTGGCACGGACCCCCGAGTTCGACGAGGTGACCGAGCAGGTCGAGGCCCGGCTGGAACGGGAGCAGGTGCGACGGTGTCTGCGCACGCTGACCGAGATCCAGCGGCAGGCCGTCACGCTCGCCTACTACCGCGGGCTGACCTACCGGCAGGTGGCCGAGGCGCTCACGCTTCCGCTCGGCACGGCCAAGACCCGGCTGCGGGACGGGCTCATCCGTATGCGCGACTGCCTGGGGGTGTCCGCGTGACAACCACTGCTGATCTGCACCGGCTGACGGGGGCCTACGCCCTGCACGCCCTGTCCGGCGAGGAACTAGGCGCCTTCGAGCGCCACCTGAAGAGGTGCGAGCCGTGCGCCGAGGAGACGGCCGAGCTGTCCGCCACCGCCGCCCGGCTCGGTCTGGCCGTCGCCGTGCCGCCGGCGCCGGCCATGCGCGAGCGGGTGCTGCACCAAATCGCCTCGGTCCGGCAGGAGTCGCCGGGAGGGCTGACGACGCTCCGCGCGGCGCGGACCAGGGCCCGGGGCCGTCTGCTGTCCCGGTGGGCGCTGGCCGCCTGCGTCGCGGCGGCCGCCGCGCTCGGCGGTACGACGGTGTGGCAGCACCAGCGGGCCGAGGACGCCCTGCGCCAGGCGCGCCGCGCGCAACAGGGGACGGACGGGATCGCCGCGGTGCTGGCCGCGCCGGACGCCAGGACGCGGAGCGCGGCGCTGGGTGACGGGGCCACGGGCACCGTCGTCGTCTCCCGTGACCGGGACCGGGCCGTGTTCGTCGTGTCGGGGATGGCGCCTCCCGCCGAGGGCAAGGTGTACCAGCTGTGGTTCGATGACGGAGGGACCATGCGGTCGGCGGGCCTCATGGACCCTGGCCGCACCGACCAGGCCGTGCTGCTGCGAGGCGGTGTCGACGGGGCCTCGGGCATGGGGGTCACCGTGGAGCCCGCGGGCGGCTCGAAGAAGCCGACCTCCCAGCCGCTCGCCCTGCTCGGCTTCCCGGCTTGACGGCGCACCGGACGGGGGCCGCAGCCACGCTGCCCGGCCCCCCTCCGGTGTCCCTCCGAGGGTTCCCCTAGCCGCGTCGGGGCGGGCGGGGGAAGAAGCCGCTGGTGCGGGCCTGGTACTCGGCGTAGCCGGGACGGTCGGCCATGTGCCGTTCCAGCAGGCGCTTTCCGCCGCCCTGCGACAGCAGCAGGCTCATCACCACCGGGGAGACCACGGACACGGCCGCCGCGGGCCAGGAGCCGCAGGCGAGCAGGAACAGGCCCCACCAGATGCAGAAGTCACCGAAGTAGTTCGGGTGACGGGTCCACGCCCACAGGCCGCGGTCCATGATCCGGCCCCGGTGGGCGGGGTCCGCCTTGAACCGGGCCAGCTGGGCGTCACCCACCGCCTCGAAGCCGAGGCCGACCGCCCACAGCGCGGTGCCGGCCCAGGTGAGGGCGGACGGCGGGCCGGTCACGTACGCGGCCGCCTGGACGGGCAGGGACACCAGCCAGATCAGGGCGCCCTGGAGCAGGTACACCATCCGCAGGGCGTAGAGGTTCCGGTTGCCGGGGGCCTTGGCGAGCATCGCCTCGTAGCGCGGATCCTCGCCGTGGCCCCGCCCCCGGCGTGCGATGTGCGCGGCGAGCCGCAGTCCCCACACCGCGGTCAGCACCGTGACCAGGGCCCGCCGCCAGGGGTCGCCGTGCCCGGCGGACGCCGCGAAGGTGACGGCGGCTACGGCGGTGAAGCCGAGCCCCCAGGCGACGTCCACGACGCGGTGCACACCGATGCGCACCGCGACCGCGAAGGTGGCCAGCATGACCGCGAGGGCCGCGGCGGCGGCCCATGCGAGGTTGGACGCGAACTCGCCCCAGGGAAAACCGCTCACGGCTTCTCCAGCCCCTCGTACCAGCGCTGTGTGGTCGCCGGCATGCCGCTGTGGCCGCCGGGGCCGGGCCGTGCGCACAGGATCTGGTCGACGCCCATGCGGCCCTCCTCGAACGCCAGCGCCCCGCCGACCAGGTACAGCCGCCACACCCGTGCGGTCTCCTCCCCCGCGAGGCGGACGAACGACGTCCAGTGCTCCTCCAGGGTGCGGTGCCAGGCGGCGACCGTGCGGACGTAGTGCTCGCGCAGCGACTCGGTGTGCCGGACCTCGAGGCCGGCCGCCTCCAGCAGGCCCGTCGTCTCGCCGAGCGGCCGCATGTGCATGTCGGGGGCGATGTACGCCTCGATGAAGGGTCCGCCGCCGGGAGCGGTGCTGCCGCGTGACATCTGCTGCACCAGCAGCCGTCCGCAGGGCCGCAGGAACCGGCGCAGGGCGGCGGCGAACGCCGGGTACTCGGCGTCGCCGACGTGCTCGCCCATCTCGATGGTGCTGACGGCGTCGAAACCGCCGCCCTCGATGTCGCGGTAGTCCTGGCACACCACCTCCACCCGCTCGGCCAGACCGCGTTCGGCGACCCGCGCCCGTACGTACGCCGCCTGTTCCCGGGCCAGCGTGACGGCGGTGACCAGGGCCCCGTGCCGTTCGGCCGCGTGCAGGGTGAGCGAGCCCCAGCCGCAGCCGATGTCCAGCAGCCGGGCACCGGGCTTCAGGCCGAGCTTGCGGCAGACCAGTTCCAGTTTGGCCCGTTGGGCGTCGGCGGACGTGAAGCCGGGGTCGTCGCTCGCCCAGTAGCCGCACGAGTAGGCCATGGTGTCGTCGAGGAGCAGGCCGTAGAACTCGTTGGACAGGTCGTAGTGGTGGCTGATGGCGGCCCGGTCCCGGGTCCTGCTGTGCAGGCCGCCGCGCAGCTGGGCCTGGGAGGCGGGCGCCGACGGCGGCGGGCCGACCACGCCGAGGCGTACGGCCGCGGCGAGCGCCCTGGCCCGGTCGGCGGGCGTGAGCCGGGGCGGGCGCAGGCCCCTTTCCCGGGCGGCGGCCCACACCGTCCGCAGCCCCTCACCGAGGTCACCCTCGACGTCGAGTTCGCCGGTGACGTACGCCTGTGCCAGGCCGAGTTCACCGGGCTGCCAGAGCAGGCGGCGCAGCGCGCGCCGCGACCGCAGTACGACCACGGGGCCGTCGGCCGGACCCGTCACGCTGCCGTCCCAGGCGCGCAGCCGCACCGGCAGCGGGCCGCCGAGCAGGTCCTCGGCGAGGGCGGTGATCCGGTGGGCGGTTCCGGAACCGTGCAGGGGGGCGGTGCTCATCGGGCGGCGTTCTCCTTGGTGAACAGGTACTGCTGCACGTCGAGGTAGCCGGCCCGGAAACCGGCCTCGGAGTAGGCGAGGTAGAAGGTCCACAGGCGGCGGAAGGTCTCGTCGAAGCCGAGCGCGTCGACGTCCTCGGCGCGTGCGGTGAACCGCTCCCGCCACAGCCGCAGGGTCTCGGCGTAGTGGGCGCCGAAGGCGTCACGGCGGGCGAGGCGGAGCCGGGTGTGGTCGCGGACGGTTTCCTCGATCGCCCGCGTGGAGGGGATGAGGCCGCCCGGGAAGACGTACTTGTGGATCCAGGTGAAGGTGTCGCGGGCCGCGAGCATCCGCTCGTGGGGCATGGTGATGGCCTGGAGCGCCACGCGGCCGCCCGGAGCCAGCCGGTCGTCCAGGGTGCGGAAGAACACCGGCCAGAACTCGGCGCCGACCGCCTCGACCATCTCCACGCTGACCACGGCGTCGTACGTGCCGCGCGCCTCCCGGTAGTCGCACAGCTCGATCCGGACCCGGTCGGCGACGCCCGCGGCGCGTACCCGCGCCAGGGCCAGCTCGCGCTGTTCCCGGGAGAGGGTGAGCGAGGTGACCCGGGCGCCCCGGGCGGCGGCCCGCAGGGCCAGTTCGCCCCAGCCGGTGCCGATCTCCAGCAGGCGGGTGCCCGCGTCCACGCCGGCCAGGTCGAGCAGCCGGTCGATCTTGCGCCGCTGGGCCGCGGCGAACAGGTCCCGGTCGGCCGGGAAGCCGCGGAAGACGGCGGCGGAGTAGCTGAGGGTGTCGTCGAGGAAGAGGGCGAACAGGTCGTTGGAGAGGTCGTAGTGGCGGCTGATGTTGGCGCGGGAGCCGGCGGGGGTGTTGCGTTCGGCGTGCGGGTGCCGGAGCGCCCACAGCGGGCGCAGTCGTTGCAAGGGGGCCGGGACCAGGTCGGCGGCCCGCGCCGCGAGCACCGCCAGGACGGCGACCAGGTCGGGGGCGTCCCACTCGCCGGCCATGTAGGACTCGCCGAACCCGACCAGGCCCGCGGTGCCGACGCGGGCGTGGAAGGCGGCCGGGTCGCGCACCTCCAGCAGCGGCCCGCCGAGCCCGACGGGCTCCGCCCCGCCGAACCGCGCCCGCAACGGCAGCCCGCGCAGCGCCCGGCGCACCAGGGCCCGGGTCACGGCGGTCCGCGCCCGCGAGGCGGACGGTACGGCGGCGACGTCGGGCCAGCGGGCGGGGTCGACGGCGCCGGTGTGCGCGGTGCCGGGGACCGCACCGGCCTCGTCGGCCGCCGGCCGTGCGCCGGGGATGCCTGGGGTGGTGGCAGGGGTGGGGGTGGGTGGTGAGTTGGGTGGTGAGGTCGGTCCGGCCGGGGCGGCGAGAACGGGACCGGACGGTGGGGGCGGGTCTGTGGGGGTGGTGCCGGGTTCTGCGGTCCTCATGTCGGTTCTCCCGGGGTGCGGTGGTCGTGGGGTCGGGGCTGGACGGGCAGTCCCCGCAGGTAGAGGCGGATGCCGTGGAATCTGATGGCGGCCGAGACGGCGAGGGTGGACCAGGGGTGACGCAGCGCCAGCCGCAGCAGGGCCGTCGGGGTCGCCGCCCGGCGGACGCCCCGTACCGTCGCGGTGAAGGCCCGGCCGCCGGCACGGTCCAGGTGCACGGTCAGGTGGAGCCGCCGGTCCGGTGGCGGGAGCCGCATGCGGTAGCCGCCGTCCACCGGGAAGAACGGCGAGACGTAGAACCGCTTGCCGGTGCGGGCGGTGCCGGCCTGGTCCGGGCGCAGCAGGTAGCAGTGCCGGCCGCCGTACGTGTTGTGCACCTCGGCCACCACACAGCGCAGTGTGCCGTCGGGGCCGTGGCACCAGTACAGGGTGAGCGGGTTGAAGACGTGTCCGAGAACGCGGGCGTGGGTGAGCATCAGCACGTGTCCGCCGTCCAGGGACATCCCGTGGGCGGCGAGGAAGCCGTCCAGGCCGGCGCGGATCGTGGGCCGGTCGCCGGTGAAGTGGTCGCGGGGGTCGAAGCGGGCGAGCGGCCGCAGTGGGCGCGGCAGCCGGGGCGGGTGGTCGGGGTCGACGAGCCACAGGTAGGTGCGGTGCCGCAGCACGTACCGCCGGGGCCCGGTGCGCACGTGCGCGACGGTGACCGGGTAGAGGGCGGGTACGACGGTCACCAGCGCGCTCCCAGCGCGGCGGCGGCCTCGACGCCGGAGCGGCAGCCGTCCTCGTGGAATCCCCAGCCGTGGTAGGCACCGGCGAAGGCGCAGACGGGAGTGGTCAGTTCGGGCAGGCGCTGTTGCGCGGCCACCGACTCGGGCGTGTAGACGGGGTGTTCGTAGACCATGCGGGCCAGCACCCGGCCCGGGTCGATCCGGTCCTCTCCGCCCAGGGTGACCACGAACGTCTCGGTGGCGTCGAGGCGTTGCAGCCGGTTCATGTCGTAGCTGACCCGCACCCGGTCGGCGCCGGCCGCGCAGGACGGCATCAGGTAGTTCCAGGAGGCACGGGCACCCCGGGCCTGTGGCAGCAGCGCCGTGTCGGTGTGCAGCAGCGTGACGTTGCGGGAGTAGCGGAACGCGCCCAGCACCTCGCGCTCCCGCCCACTGGGGTCGGCCAGCAGCCGCAGGGCCTGGTCCGGGTGGACGGCGATCACCACGGCGTCGTAGGACTCGGTGGAGCCGTCCGCGGTCGTGACGTCGGCGCCGTCGGCGTGGCGTCGTACGGCTCGCACGGGTGTCCCGGTGCGTACGTCGGGGATCTGCTTGGCGATCCGGTCGACGTACTCGCGTGAGCCGCCGCGCACGGTCCGCCACACCGGTGAACCGCTCACCGAGAGCATCCCGTGGTGTTCCAGGAACCGGAACAGGTAGGCGGCCGGGTAGCGTTGGGCGGTGGCGGCGTCGCAGGACCACACGGCCGACACCACCGGGGTCATGAAGTGCGAGCGGAAGTAGGCGGAGAAGCCCTCCCGATCGAGGAACTCCCCCAGTGTCAGGGCGCTTTCGGCGGGCTCGGCGCTCCCGGCCAGCAGCTTGCGGGCCGCCCTGTGGAAGAGCGGCACCTCGGCCAGCAGCCGCAGATAGGGGCCGCGCAGGAGGCTGCGGCGCTGGGCGAGGAGTCCGCTCGGGCCGCGGGCACCGGCGTACTCCAGCCCGCACCCCTCGCACCGCACCGACATGCTCATCTCGGACTCCCGCGTGGCGACGCCGAGTTCGTCGAAGAGCCGCAGCAGGTTCGGGTAGGTGCGCCGGTTGTGCACGATGAACCCGGAGTCGACCCGGTGCACCCGGCCCTCGTTCTCCGACGTCAGCTCATGGGTGTGGGCGTGGCCGCCGAGACGGTCGTCGGCCTCGTACAGGGTGACGTGACCGGCGCGGCCGAGGATGTGGGCGGCGGTCAGTCCTGCCACGCCGGACCCCACCACGGCCGTCCGCCGCCCGTGCCGGGGCGGCTGATTCCGGCCGCGCGGGGCGCCCCGCGACGTGTGCTCCATCGTCTCTCCCATGCGCTTCGCGATCAGCTTCCGCGCTTAATCCGGAGCAGGTCGGGCGATGGATTGGCCCGGGTGGGAGATCAGTCGACGGGCGGGGGCACCGGACGCGTCCGCTGGAGGGAACCGGCCCAGGACCACGAGGACGCCGACGCCGAGGACCCCCTGGGCGGTGCCACCCTCGCGCCGGCCGACGGCACGACGGCGCACCGCATGGGACACAGCGGCACCATGCGGCCGGCCCGGCGTCTTCGTGCGCACCCGGGGACCGGGCCTGCGCGCGGCGTGGCTGCCGCGGCGCTCCCCTGCATCCGGCGCATCCCCAGCATCCGGCGCATCTCAGGCGCCGCCTCCGGCGCCCAGCGACGGCGGAGGCATTCGCTGAATCCACCCGAGTGCACGTGGATACATGATTGCCACGCACGACGGCCACCGCCGCGTTGCGTGCCCCCCACGGCATCGAACCGTGCCCGGGCGCCGCGCGCGATGTCGTACGACCCGCCTGTGAGCGCCGGCCGCCTCGACCTGGCCCGCATCACGCACCACCATGAGCGCCTGCTGGAGGCCACCGGTTAACAGGCGGCTCTTCACGGGTCACCTTCGAACATCCCGTGAACTGCCGGAATCCGCAGCGGCCTTGTCACGTCCCATCCTCCGCAGCAGTCCTACCAGGACGATGTCCGAATGGGCTGGGCGAGGATCAAAAGCCGACAACCTCAGTGAGCCGACAGAGGGCCGGGCGGAACGTCCGGGGTGCTCTCACGCCCTCGGACGGAGTTGCGGAAGTCGATCGGGGAGTGCTGTGCGCGGCGCACGAAGAACTTGCTGAACTGTGAGGGGGTGGCGAAACCGAGCCGGCCCGCGATCTGGGCCGAGGTCAGATCACTGTGCGCCAGCAGACGCTTCGCCTCCAGCACCACCCGGCGGTCGACGAACTCCTTGGCGTTGAGCCCTGCGTGGGACAGCGTGGCCCGGGCGAGCGTGCGCGGTGAATAGCCCAGCATCTGCGCGTAGTCCTCCACCCGCCGGGTGCGGGCGAAGTGCCGCTCCACCAGGTCACGGAAGCGGACGTAGGCGTCGTCCGGTGCCGGTGGGAGGCCGTCGGCGGGGCCCGTGAGATGGGCCAGGCGCAGCAGCAGCACCGCCAGAAGATGCCGCAGCACGACGAGGTGTGCGTCCAGGGGAAGTTGTCCCAGGGCGCGGAACTCGTGGTCCAGGTGCTCCGCGGCCAGGTTCACCGCCTCGGCGTCCTGGTGGACCGGCTCGCTGACGACGGCCCCGTAGGGATCGTCGACGCGGGCGGCCGCCGCGGTGGCCGGGTCCAGGACGTCCTGCTGGAAGAGGATCAACGTACCCTCGCTGCCGGTCAGGTTCCCCCACTGGTGAACCTGGCCCGGGCGCACCCACAGCCAGCAACCCGGGCGCAGCCGGTACCGGTCGAAGTCGACGGTGTGCCACATGCCGCCGGAGGTCAGGGTGAGCAGGTGGTGGAAGTCCGAGCGCTGCGGCCTGGCGACGAGCTGCCGCGAGACCCGACCGCGCAGCGCGGCCAGCGACATCACCTCGACGCCCGCAGGGGTGCCCGCGGGCGCGGCGAACGGGATGTCGAGGATCCCACGCGAGGTTTCGTGTCGGTTTTTGACCATCATCAGTCAGAAGTGTATCCGGTTCTTCCACGGGCCGGGCCCACGGTGGCGATACGCCCGCATGACGGCAAGACGCCGACGGGCGGAAAGCGGCGCGGAAGGCCGCACGTCCGCGGCGCCGGAAGGAACCATCCCGTCGTGAGCACCACCGGCAGCACCCAGAACTCCTGCCCGCCCTGTCCGTACCGGTCCGCGCCGACGTGGTCCTGACGGAGCTCGGCCGCTGACCACGCACCCGAAGTATCGGGAAACGACCAGGCCCGCAGCGGGCGTGTCGGATTCCGACCATCGCGAGTCGCGATTGGCTCCGGACTTCCCCCTGCCCCAGACCTAGTTTGAACAGCGGCACCGATCGAATGCGCCGGTGCCGGTCTGAGTACATCGACATCCCGAGGGACATCATGAGCAACCCCAAGAGCACGGTTCTGCAGGCGGCCGGAGAACTGTTCGGCGACAAGGACCCCGCGGCCGTCGACCGCTGGGTGGCGGCCGGCTACACGCAGCACAGCGCCCTCGCCGCGGACGGTCCCGAGGCGCTGCGGGGGCTCGTCGCGAGCCTCGGCGCGGACTTCCGCTACGAGAGCGCCCGGGTGCTCGCCGACGGCGAACTGGTGGCTCTGCACGGTACCTACCACGGTTTCGGCCCCGACCCGCTCGTGGCCTTCGACGTCTTCCGCGTCGACGCCGAGGGCAAGCTGGCCGAGCACTGGGACGCGCTGACCCCGCTGGTCAAGGACACCGCTTCCGGCCGCTCCCAGACCGACGGCCCCACCGAGGTGACGGAACCCGACAGCACCGAGGCCAACCGTGCCCTGGTGACGGAGTTCGCGGACAAGGTGCTCGTCGGCGCCGACTACTCGGTGCTCACCGACTACATCTCCACCACCACCTACGACCAGCACAACACCGAGGCCGCCGACGGACTCGAGGGCTTCGGCGCGGCCGCCGCCCGGTGGGCCGAGCAGGGCAAGCTCCTCACGTACAAGAAGGTCCACAAGGTGATCGCGGAGGGCGAGTTCGTCCTGCTCCAGTCCGAGGGCGAGTTCGGCGTGCCGGTGGCCTACTACGATCTCTTCCGGGTGAGCGACGGCAAGATCGTCGAGCACTGGGACGTCATCGCGCCGGTGCCTGCCACGCTGCCGCACGACAACGGCCTGTTCTGACGCCCCGTCGGGCAGGTGACGGGACACGGCCCGGCCGGCCGGTGGGACTCCGCTGACCAGGCCGTGTCACCGTCACCCCGTACGGTGAGGCTGCTCTGAGCTGACGTGCCCCGCACGCCGGCGGACGCCCGCGATCTGGTGTGCGGGCGTCCGCCGGCGTGCCGAGGCGTTCGAGGGTGCCCCCTGCCGTCGGGTCATCCCCACGCCCAGCAGTACCACCGCCATGCCCAGGACCACCCGGACGTTCAGGTCCTCGCCCAGGACGACGGCACCCAGCAGTACGGACACCACCGGCAGCAGGTAGCCGACCACGGCGGCGTCGGTGGCGCCCTCGTCGTTGATGATCCGGTAGGTGAGGTGGAAGGTGACCGCGGTGCAGCACACGCTGAGGACGACGGCCGCGACGAGGACCGTCGGTCCGGGGTCGATCGCGTCCAGACCGCCGATCGGCACCGCGAGCGCGGTCAGCCCGCTCGCGGCGACGAGTTGGGCGGCGGAGAGCGAGATGGTGGGTGTGCCCCGGCGGACCAGGGTGCGGCCCATGTACGTGAACGCGATGGCGTAGCTGGCGGCGGCGCCCAGGATCGCGAGTGCGCCCCACCCGGTGGCCCCGGTCGTCCGCCACGGGGCGAAGATGACGATCGTGCCGGTGAAGCCGAGCAGCAGCCCCGCCAGCCGTACGGGCCGCAGCCCGCGCTCCGAGCCGAGGGTGAGACCGAGGATGACCGACCAGAGCGGGGTCGTGGCGTTCAGGACGCCCGCCAGCCCGGAGTCGACGGTCTGCTGGCCCACGCTGAACAGCGCGAACGGCAGGGCGTTGCAGAAGAGGGCCGCGACGACGATGTGCCGCCAGACGGGGCCGGCCGTCGGCAGCCGGTGCCCCGACGCGTAGCAGGCGACGACGAGGACGAGCGCGCCGATGGCACAGCGCGCGAAGGTGACCTGGAGCGGGGAGAGTCCACGCAGCGCCAGCTCGGTCCAGAGGAAGGTCGAGCCCCACAGCAGGGCGAGCACGGCCACCCGCGCGCCGCCCCGCAGGGCCCGCGTGCCGCTGTTGTCCGCCATGGCGTTTCCCCGTTCTCGTCTTGTCGTCTTGTCGTCTTGTCGCTTGTCGTCGCGTCGTCCGGTGGTCGACTCGTCGGTGCCTGCGGCTCCCAACGACGGTGCCCCAGCCGAGCTTTGAGAACAAGCAAACGCTTCTACCAACACCGTTAAGCTGTCCTACATGCTTGATGTGAGGCGACTGCAGGTCCTGCGCGCGGTGGTCACCAGCGGCACGGTCACGGCGGCCGCGGCCCACCTCGGGTACACCCCGTCCGCCGTCAGCCAGCAGGTGGCCGCGCTGGAAAGACAGGCCGGAACGGCGTTGCTGGAGCGGGTCGGTCGCGGGGTGCGCCCGACGGCGGCCGGGCTGCTGCTCACCGAGCACGCGGCGCTGATCAGTGCGGCGGTCGCCCAGGCGGAGTCGGCGCTCGCCGACCTCCGGGCCGGTCGCACCGGCCGGCTGTCGGTCCGCTACTTCGCCACCGCAGGCTCCACCCTGGTGGCGCCGGCCCTGGCCGGGCTCCGCGCCGAGCACCCCGGCGTCCGCGTGGACCTCGAACTCAGCGACCCGCAGGACCCGTTCCAGGAGGTGGCGGACGGCCGGGCCGACCTGGCCGTGGCCGTCCAGGCCCGAGGCCGTGCGGGGGACGGCTGCCGGCTCGTCCACCTCCTCGACGACCCGTACGCGGCCGTACTGCCCCTCGGTCATCGGCTCGCCGGCGAGGAGGTGATCGACCTGCACGAGTTGTCCGGTGAGCAGTGGGTGGGCAGCGAGCCGCCCGGTCCCTGCCTCGAACCCGTCATCGACTCCTGCGCCGCGGCCGGCTTCAGCCCCGACTTCGTCATCCAGAGCGAGGACTACGCCACCGCACAGGGCTTCGTCGCAGCCGGCCTCGGCGTCGGTCTGATGCCGCGCCTCGGGCTGCGCAGCCGGCACCCCGGTGTCGTGGTACGCCCGGTCCGCAACCCCGAGCCGGTCCGGGTGATCTCGGCCGCCGCCCGGGAGACCGCCCTCGGACAACCGGCTCTGCACAGCTTCCTGAACGCGCTACGGGACGCGGCCACCGCCGGCAGCTGACCACCGGCGGCCGACGACCGGCGGCGCCGTCTATGCGGTGGTCCCGCGTGGCTAGCGGTCGAGGACGTCTCGCAGGGCCCAGTACGCGGGTTTCGCTTCGTACGCGGGGTCCCAGGGAAGGGCGTTTCCCGGACCGGGGGGATAGGTGCGGATGTCGGCCGTGGAACCGTACCGGTCGGTGAAGCCCCAGGTGGAGAAGGAGGTGCAGTTGGGTTCCTCCGTGCAGACGGCGAGTTTCCCCGCGAACTGGCGGGCCTGGACGTCCTCGTCCTCCGCGCCGTCGCCGACGAGGACGTCCATCTCCGAGACCCGGGCCTTGAGGCCGAGTCCGGCCAGTGCCCGGACCTTGCGCCGGAAGGCCTCCGGGTCGGTACGGTCGCCGGCGGTGTACTCGTGGTTCTGGAAACCGACGCCGTCGATCGGGACACCGCGTCCCCTGAGCCGGATCAGCAGCGCGAGGAGGGCGTCCCAGCGCGGTCCGTCCTCCTCGACCCCGTACTCGTTGAGGTAGAGCACCGCATGCGGATCGGCCTCCCGGGCGGTGCGGAACGCGATGTCGATGTACCGCTCGCCCATCGCCTCGAACCACAGGTGCGGCCGCACCCCGAGGTTGCCGTTGGTGTAGTCCTCGTCCTCGTCGGACATGGGCTCGTTCACCACGTCCCATTCCGCCACCCTGCCCCGGAAGTGGCCCGCGACCGCCCGGATGTGGTCGGTCATGACGCGCCTGCGGTCCGCGTCCGTCATCTCGGCGCGCATCCACGCGGGCAGCGCCTCGAACCAGACGAGCGTGTGCGCGTGCACCTGCATCCCGTTGGCCTCGGCGAAGGCCACCAGGGTGTCGCCCTCCTCGAAGGCGAACACGCCGCGTCGCGGCTGGACGAACTGCGGCTTGAAGTCGTTCTCCGGGGTGAGCATGGAGAACTCCTCGCCCGCCGTCCTGCGGTACGCGCCGTCGGTCAGCAGCGGGCCCGCGGCCAGGGCGGTTCCCAGGCGGATCGGGCGTTCGAGGTCGGCCGCCAGGTCACGCAACGCGTCGGTGGACCGGGGCACTTCCAGACCGGGGGCGTTCTGGACGGCCATCCGTCCCCGGCCCAGTGGCAGCGCGCGGAGTTCGCCGAGTGTCCAGCCTTCCCCGTCACCCTGCGCGTCCGCACCGAACCAGACACGGCCGTGACCGAAGACGTCCCGCCCCGCGAAGGTCCCCAGGACGGTCCCGTCGGCCTCCAGTACCAGCCCGCTCCCCCGCACCTCGACGGCGAGCCGGACGTCCTCCCCGAAGTCCCCGGCGAACGTACGGGTCGCGGCGGGCCGGTCCGAGTCTCCGTCCCAGCGGTCGAACCTGACCCGTCCGCCGGCCACACCGATCCGCACCCCGCGCGGCTCCTGACGCCACTCGTCGTACACGACGGGAGTCTCGCCGTACAGGTGCAGGTAGGCGTCCGTGTCGTCCGTTCTTCTCAGGCGTGCCTCGATCCGGACGGCGCCCCGGAACACGAGGTGGGGGCCGCGCAGGTTCACCGGCGGATTCGGCTGCCCTCCGCCGCCGTCCTGCCGGGTGATGCGCCGGTCGAGGCGCGTGATGCGAACCCCCGCCGACGTGGGCTTCGCCCCGGCGAAGTGGGCCCAGTCCCGGCCCTCGAGCAGGTCTGTCGCCGGCCCTCGTACCGGCTCGGGGCCGCCGGTGCAGGACGTCGAGGCGCCGACGAACGGCAGCCAGGCAGCAGCGGCGACCACACTCCTGCGCCGTACCCCCACCGACAGTCCCTCCACGACTCTCCACCGACCACTCGGCCCGGTCAGTGCGTGCCGCGCCCAGGGTCATCATCTCCCGGTCCGGAACTCCGCGAACCCACGTGTCGTGCCGCCGTTTCGCCGGCCCGTTCCGGGCTGCGGACGAAGCGCCAGGCGACCGGCGCGGACAGCGCATAGGCGACACCGCTCGGCAGGTAGTCAGCCGTGGCCTGCGGTCTGAACGTGGACGCGGCAGCCGACGGGGGTGGCTCCCCCTCCGGCTGCGCAGGCCCGGGACGGTCACCTGGTCCTGAATCGGCGGAACAGGTTGCGGGCCACGTACACGCCCTGGCCGCCGAAGCCGACGATGTCGACGCGTCCGTCGCCGGTGATGTCGGTGACGAAGCGAGGGTGGCGGTCGACTCGCCAGGCGCCCGCGTCGTCGTTGTACCCGAAGCCACGGCACACCAGTCGGGCCTGGTCGAACCGGCCGTCGCCGCGGTTGTGCGACACCCAGACTCCTTCGTCGCCGAAGCCGACGACATCCGGGTTGCCGTCGCCGGTGACGTCGGCGAGGAGGCGGAGGTGCTTGCCGCCGGTCCAGCCCTGGGCGTGCCCGAAATCGTTCAGGACCAGCTTCGCGGGCTCGAACGTGCCGTCACCGCGTCCTCGTGAGACGACGACGCCCTGTGGGCCGAACCCGACGAGGTCCGTCTTCTCCTCACCGATGGTGCGGATCAGGAACCGGGGGTACTCCTCGGCCGAGTTCGACCCCTGGTCGGTTCCGAAGTCATCGAGGATGTACCGCGGTTCGGTGAAGGTGCCGTCCTCTCCCTGGAGCGAGACCCAGACGCCGTCGTCGTGGCAGCCGACGATGTCGGCCCGTCCGTCACCGGTGGTGTCCGCGAGGAAACGCGGATGCTTGTCGACGAGCCACCCGCCCGCCTTCTCGTCGTGACCGAAGGCGCGGAGCACCGGTTCGTCGGCGAGCGGCGTGAACTTTCCTTCCTCGTCCTGGAGCGAGATCCAGACGCCGTCGTCGTGGCAGCCGCCGATGTCGACGCGTCCGTCACCGGTGGTGTCGACCAGGAAACGGGGATGCTTGTCGACGAGCCATCCGCCGGCCTTCCGGTCGTGGCCGAACCCCTTGACGGCCAGGTTGCCGCCCGCGGGCGTGAACGTCCCGCTGTCGCCCCGAGCGGCCACACGGACGCCGTCGGCGCACAGTGCGACGGCATCTGGGCTGCCGTCGCCCGTCATGTCCACGAGGGCCCACAGGTCCGCAGGATTCGGCGAGGGCGGGGGCTGGTGCAGGACGCGTTCGTCGTCGTCGAACGTACCGTCACCTCTGCCGGACGCGGTCACCGCCCCCTTCGCGGGTTTGAGCGCGACGATGTCCGTCCGCCCCGCCCCCGTGGTGTCGGCGAGGAAGCGCGCACCGAGCCCGGCCCATCCGCCCGGCTGCCCGTTCGGTGGCCGGGCGGGCCCGTCGCTCCGCCAGCCGCCGGCGTTCTGGTCGCTTCCGAAGCGTTCGAGGACCAGCAGCAGGTCGCTGAAGGAAGGCTCCGCGCCGGGTGCCGGACGCAGCGCGGCCGAGCGGGACAGGCGCCAGGACCGACGGCTGTTCCAGTGGCTCAGGGGTGCCCAGCACAGCACGGGGTCGCTGCTGCGCTCGGGTTCGGCGGTCACGAACCGCCAGCGCTGGCTTGCCGCGTTCTCGTCGTAGGCACGCAGGACCACCCGTGTGCCGTCCTCGCCGGGGTCGGCGAGGTCGAGAACGGTGTCGTCGGTCACCGTCTCGATGAAGCAGGAACCCGCTTCGCCGTCGACGGGGACGACGCGCCACTGCTGTCCCTTCCTGCCCGCGACGGGGTTCCCCTGGCGCACGCCGCGGTCCGCGGCAGCGGGGTTGTCGAGCACCTTGTCGCCGGCCACGTTGCGCATCACGTACACGAGGTCGTCTTCGGTCCGCCCGCCCGGTGCGGGCGGTACGGGGGTGAGCTGCCACTGTCCGGCGAGTGAGTCGCCGTCGAGCGGGTCTCGGACGACGAGGGCTCCGCCCGCGCCGGGTGCGGCCGCGACGCCGAGGGGCTTCCCCGTGGCGGCGTTGACGATCTGGAACTTCAGTTCTTCCACGGGCAGGGGCATGGTGGTGCCTCCTCCAGACGGTGGGGGCGTCGGCTCGGGACGGGTGTGGTGCGGCGGCCGAGCGCCGTCACGTGAAGACGTGGTGGTAGGGGACGTCCCACTCGCTGGGCAGCCGCGGGTGGAAGGTGTTGATGACCGTTCCGGTGAAGTCCCCACCCCAGTTGTAGGTGACCCGCACCTCGCTGTCGGCCGCCACCGCGTGGTCCTTGAACCCGAGGATGGTGTCCGGGTGGGTGATCGGAACGAACGTGATCCCGCCCCACGGCGTCACCGTGACGATCCAGAGCTGGGTGTCCTCGGGCGCGCCGTTCCTCCCCCGCCACTTGTCGCCGACCTTGTCGGGCAGGCCGACCTGGACGCTGTCGGCTGTGCTCTTGGGTGCCTCCTGGTGGACGGTGACGCGCCTGCGCTGCGGCTTGGGCACGCCGTCGTCCCCCCGGCCGGCGTCGGCTGTCCCAGTAGCGGCCTGTTTGGGCGTCACCTGTCCCGCTGCGCTCTCGATGACGTACAGCGGTCGCTGGCCGAAGAAGCCGGCCGGGGTGATGTACCAAAGGTGGCCCTTGGCCTCCTTGGTGGCCGGGTCGAGTGCGGTGGCCAGCTTGACCCCCTTGTCATGGCTCTCCTCCTTCAGCTCGACGGGCCGCAGGTAGCCGCCGTTGAAGGCGTGGACGAGCATGACCGGCCGGTTCTCGACCAGTGCCGCCACGATCGCGTTGTCGTAGCTGTTCACCGCCACCGGGCCGCCGACCACCAGATTGGACATCGTCGCGCGTTCTTGGGTGTACATCGCGGATACCTCTCCTTTTTCATGTGAAGAACAACGTCAGAATGCACGGGAAAGCCTGTGCATGAAAATGGCCGAGTTCATGTTACTGACAGAAATGGGCCGCCGGAAAGTCATCGATCGAGTGACGATTAAGGAGCGCTCACTCGAATGAGTGCGATGTACAGACACCTCTTCCCGGCCATTATTTCGCGTGCTAATTTCGACTGCCCAAGACGTTCTGTCGGAATTAGTCGAGGACGGACAGATGCCTTCCACCGCATACAGCCTGGTAGACGCCAAGCGTCAGCCGCTGACGAAGAAGAACCTGCGGGAACTCAACATCGAGCAGACCTGGCAGTCCATCCTGAATCACCCGAACCTGGTCTACGTCGACGCCTCCGGCGTGAAGCACAAGCCCGTCGGTTTCTCGGTGAACAAGTCGAGCTTCGGCAGCTTCCCCGGTTCCGCGTTCCAGCTCGGCTGGCTGGCCTACATGAACCTCGGGGAGCCGTTGATCGAGGTGCGGGGCGATATCGGGCAGCCTCCGCCCGACACGTTCTCCACCCGCTCATACGTCAACCGAAGCCAAGAGGAGATGAACTTCACCGACTCGGTCGATTTCTCCGTCTCGAACGGGGTGACGTGGTCGCTCCACGGGGACGCCAAACTCACTTTCGGCGGCAGCGTCGGCGCCTCGCTCCAGTTGCAGTTGCAGAATCAGCTCCGTCTGGATCTCCAGTCGCAGCTCCAGGCGTCGTGCCAGAACGGGACGGCGAACCGGAACTCGAACACGGTGACCAACAAGAACAGCAAGGACAGTGTCGGCGTCGACAACGCCAATACCAGCGAGACGTCCGCGAGCAGTTCGGCGACGAACTCCTCGTCGAACGGGATGACCAACTCGGTGGGGTTCACCACCTCGGGCAGCGCCACCGGCAACGCGTCGCTCAACGCCCAGCTGGCCCTGGGCATCGCGGCCACCGTGGGGGGTTCCCTGACCACCAGCTGGGCGTCGAAGTCGCAGATCTCGGGCAAGGTGCCGGCCAACTCCCGTGTGCAGACCATCGTCACGCAGCGGCGCACCCGCAAGCAGTACACCTACGAGATCCCGGTGACCTTCTCCGGACTGATCGCGGTGCAGTACGCGGTGCCGGTGGCGGTCCTGTCTCCCCCGCAGCCCGGTACCTATCCCGCACTCAGCGGGATGGTCGCGCGCGACATCGGCGACATCGACCTGGCGCCCGGTGGCTTCCGCATGAAAGGACTGGCCGAGGTCGTTTCCGCCCTGGACGTGCACCACGCCCTGCTCGACGTCGAGAGCCTGACCGTCAGCCAGCAGACGCTCTACAAGCAGCCCTGACCGCGCGGCACCCCGCCGCCACGACGACACGAGGTGACGACCATGGTGTTCGACAACATCTTCAACTCCGCGGCCAAGGGCGCGGGGCTTTTCTCCGTGACCACCGACAGCACGAAGCCGCGGCCGGGTGAGGGTGTCGACTTCGAGGACTCCGACGCCGACACGTACGACGACACCAGCCCGAGCCTGTTCAACAACGCGATCCACGGCGCCTCCTCCGACGCGAAGATCGTGCGGGAGACCTCGCCCGAAGCACGGGCCGTCCTGGGCTTCCTCGGCGCCTTCATCCAGACCACCCGGACGTCCGCGGGCGCGCAGTCCCAGTACGCACGGGATCCCGGCTCGGTCACCAAGGCGGCCTCCGCCGGCATGCAGGAAGCGAGTGCGACGGTGACGGAGCACGGCGACCTCCAGAAGGACGAGGACCTGGCGAACATGCCGAAGAAGAGCGACTACACCAAACCCCCCAGGACTCCGGAGGCCCCCAAGGCCCCGGAAGCGCCCAAGGCGTCCAAGGCGACCGCGGACAAGCCGTCCCGTTCCGAGTAGGGCCGGAGTCGCAGGGGGGAGCAGTCGCAGGAGGGAGCAGTCGCAGGAGGGCAGGGGCGGGACCGCCCCTGCCCCCTTCCGTTCGCTACACGGGAAGCAGCTGCCACTGGCGGCCCCGGTGGTCGCCCTCCGCCCCGTGCTGCCTGACGGCCGTACAGGCGTTGGTGTCGACCCTCAGCAGCAGACCACTGTGCCGATTGGCGATCTCGTAGACCCGCGGATCGCCGCTCACCGGGCCCACCGGGATCAGCCTCCAGTGCTGGTGATGCGCGTCGCCGCCCTCGTAGCCGCGCTGCACGACGAGCGCCCCGGCCCTCTCCTGCGCTTCGACGACCTCCAGGACCTTGCCGCTGCGCACGTTCTCGATCCGGTACAGGACGTCGCCGTCGTCCTGGCCCGCCGCGACCAGCCGCCACCGCTGGTGGTTCCTGGAAACGGGCAGGGTCTGGTGGATCTCCGCCCCGTCCTGGGTGGATTCGCGCAGGACTCCCATGCGCAGCCTGCTGCGGACGTTGGCCCAGGTGACCACCGTGCCGGACTCGGGCCGCCCGGCCATCTTCCCCGACGTCAACTTCCGGATCCGGTTGTTGAGGTGGTCGGTGACGTAGAGGGTGTCGACGCAGTCCAACGCCACCTTGCGCGGGCCGTTCAGCTGGGCGGAGGCGGCCGGGCCCCCGTCGCCGCCGAAGCCCGCGGCGCCCGTGCCGGCGACCGTGCCGATCACCCCTTCCACCGTGACCCTGCGAACCCGGTGATTGTTGTAGTCCGCGATGTAGAGGACGCCGGTGCTGTCCACCGCCACCCCCAACGGGGAGTTCAGCCTGGCCGCGACGGCGGGTCCGTCATCGCCGCTGAAGCCCGCGACACCCGTCCCGGCGACCGTGCCGATCACCCCGTCCGCCGTCATCCTGCGGACCCGATGGTTGCCGTAGTCGCAGACATGGAGGGTGCCGGCGCTGTCCACCGCCAGCCCCGCCGGGCAGTTCAGCTGCGCCGACACCGCCGGGCCGCCGTCACCTTTGAAACCGGCGGCACCGGTCCCCGCGACCGTGCCGATCACCCCGTCCGTCGTGATCCTGCGGACCCGGTGATTGTTGTAGTCGGCGATGTAGAGGACACCTGTGCTGTCGACCGCGACTCCCAACGGGAGATTCAGCTGGGCGGCGTCGGCGGGACCGCCGTCACCCCTGAAGCCCGCCACCCCGGTACCGGCGACCGCGCTGATCTTCCCGTCCGTCGTGATCTTCCGGATCCGGTGGTTGCTGGAATCAGCGACGTAGACGGCACCGGCCCTGTCCACCGCCACCTCACGCGGGCAGTTCAGCTGGGCCGAGACCGCCGGGCCGCCGTCGCCCTTGAAACCCGCGGCACCGGTCCCCGCGACCGTGCTGATCACCCCGTCCGTCGTGATCTTCCGGACCCGGTGACCGCTGTAGTCGGCGAAGTACAGGGTGCCGGTGCCGTCCACCGCGATCCCGTACGGGCGGTTCAACTGAGCCGAGACCGCGGCCTCGTTGTCCCCTGCGGACCCCGCCACCCCGGTTCCCGCAACCGTTCTGATCGGAGGGGTTGAACCATCACGACCCGCGTCCGCCCCTTGCGGAGTGCTCATCGTCATCCCTTCATCCGAATCCGGACCACCCGCTACAGACAGTGGTCATGAGACTCCAGAAAGTCACAGGTGCGGGAGGGCTGGCTAGATCACTTCCGGGTGATTGCGGCGGCGCACGGCGAGGATCGTCCGAACCGGCTCGGCAGTCGCTCCCAGCAGATGTCCCACCTGGGCTTTCCGTGGTCTCGGAGGGCGGCGCCCGGCGCGTGCCGGGTCCTCGCGTGCTCCAGGAAGCCGGATGCGACCGGGGCGGCCGCCCCTGTACTGCGGCTTCATCGAGGGGTGAGTACGCGGAACTCATTGCCGTCGGGGTCGGCCAGCAGTACCGGGCCGTCCTCGCCACGGGTGGAGTCCAGGCGTTGCGCCCCGAGGGAGAGCAGGCGCTCGACCTCCGCCTGCTGATCGCCGTCCGGTGCGAGTTCGAGGTGCAGGTCCTTGCCGGGGTCCGGCATCAACGGCGGTCCGCCCCACGTGATCTTCGTGCCGCCGTTCGGCGACTGGACGGCGGTCTCCTCGTCCTGGTCCCAGACGAGCGGCCAGCCCAGGGCCTCGCTCCAGAAGTAGCCCACGGCCTGCGAACCGTCGCAGGCTAGCGCGCCGATGTGGCCGCAGCCGGCCAGGAACCGGTTGCCCGGCTCGATGACACAGAACTCGTTGCCCTCGGGGTCGGCGAGCACCACATGGGACGCGTCCGGCCCCTGGCCGACGTCGGCGTGGCGCGCGCCGAGGGCGAGTGCCCGGGCCACGGTCTCCTGCTGGTCCTCGGGAGAGGAACTCGTCAGGTCGAAGTGCAGCCGGTTCTGGGCGACCTTCCGAGCCTGGGCCGGACGGAAGCCGATGAGGTAGCCGGCGTCGTTCCCGGACAACAGGGCCACGCCGTCGTAGCCGTCCTCAGCTCTCTTCAGGCCCAGGACCCCGGACCAGAAGTCCGCCAGCCGCTCGGGCTGGTGCGCGTCGAAGGAGAGTGCGATGAGTCGGCTGGTCATTGCCCCACGCTTCCTCGGTCCGTCGAGTGCCGGGTCTCGGCAGGGCGCCCTGTCAGCGCCTCAGGAGAGCATAGGTACAGCCGCCCTGCTCGGAGGAACCTATTTTCACCGAACAGGCGACCGGACCGCCCAGGTTGGCGTAGATCCCCCGGCACGGGGCACCTGATCACTTGCTCGACGCCGTCCGTCGCCGCAGGCAGCGGAGGCCGTCGGTCAGACCCGTTCCTCGCGGTGGCCTCCCGGCCGCCTCGCGAGCTGTGCCTGTATGGAAAGGGAACCCCCATGCTCCTTCCGGCGGAGAAGCAACTACGCACGGTGCTCGCCCAGTTCGCCCAGGCACGCATCGAGCACGACGTACGTCCGACCGGTCGCACCAGCAGGGCACTCGAAGACGCCACGTACACCCTGTGCGTGATGACCGGGGCCCGCACCACCGAACAGGCCCTGCGCGCAGCGGACGCGCTCCTGCAGCGCTACCTCGCGGACCGCGACACCACCGGACAGAAGAACGCGACGCTGGCGGCATGAACCAACCCCCGCGGACCTCGCTGAGGGGACCCTGTCCCTGCGGACCCAGCTGAGGGAGACTCCGTCCCTGCGGATCCCGTTGAGGGAGACACGTTCCGGGATGCGATGCCTGGGCGGTGTCCGGTGCTACGCGGCCGGTGCCGCCAGGCGGAAGCCCACGCCGATCGCTTCCAGGTCCGGCTCGTAGGCGCCGTGCCGGCGGGCGCAACGGGCCAGGTCCCGGTCATGACGGAAGGCACCGCCTCGGGTGACGTGCCGGTCGAAGGCCCAGTCCTCGGTGGCCGGCACCCCGGCGGGCGCGCCCGGGTAGGGCGCGTAGCGGGTCGAGGTCCACTCGTCGGCGTTGCCCGCCATGTCCAGTACGCCGAACGGGCCGGCTCCGGCCGGGAACGAGCCGACCGGCGTCGTGGTGCCGATGCCCAGGTCCACCAGATTGGCCAGACCGGTTCGGTACTCGTCGCCCCACGGGAACTCGCGGCCGTCGTCGCCCCGCGCGGCGCGCTCCCACTCGTCCTCCGTGGGCAGCCGCACCTCCAGGCCGAGCCGGTCTCCGAGCCACCGGCAGTAGGCCGTCGCCGACTCCCAGGCGACCCCGATGACCGGGTGGTCCGCGGGCGCCCGCGGGACCGGTCGGCCGGTGTCCACCGCGAAGGGTGCCCACTGGCCGACCGTGACCGGGGTACGGGCGATCCGGAACGCCGGGACGTGGATCTCCGTGCGCGGAGCCTCCTTCAAGTACCACTCCGCGGGCACACCGGTGTCCGCGTAGCGGCGGGCCACGGCCGCCACCTCGTCGGCCGGCGTGCCCCGTTGCAGCGACCCGGCCGGAATGCCGACCCAGTCGACCTGCTCCGCCCGCATGGATCCTCCTCAACTCACGGGGGCATCCCATGATCACCTCGGTGGGCGGGACGCGCGTCGGCCGAGGGACCCATGTGACCCGCGACCTTGGACCCAGGACACCGGGCCACGGACGGGTCGCGTTCACCGTCGCGGCGCGCCCGTTCACCGGCACGGAGTGGCGCAGTTGGGACATGTCGCAGTCGCGACATCGTGGGCCCGTGACATGGTCATCCGCTCGGCAGATTCTTTCGGACAACGCGTGATCAAGCGTTGCACGAAAGGTGTGTGGCTGATGGCATGGATCCGTCTGACGGCGGCGATATCGACAGCACTGGTTCTGACCACAGGAGGGCTCTCGTCCGCCTCCGCGCAGGCGTCCTCCCTCGCGTCCTCCCCCGGTGCGGCGGAGGCGAAGGGCGTCGCCGGATCGCCCTCCACCGTACGGCTGGTGACGGGTGACCGGGTGACGGTGACACCCGGCAGCGACGGCCGGCGCACCGCCTCGGTGGTGCCGGGTACGGGCCGCCGGGGCATCGTCTTCCGGACGTACGAGCAGGACGACGGCACGATGACCGTACTCCCGTCCGACGCCGCGGAGTTGGTCGCCGCCGGGACGCTGGACCGGCGTCTCTTCGACGTCACCGCCCTCATCGCCCAGGGCTACGACGAGGCCGGCACCCCGGCGCTGCCGCTGATCGTCTCCCCCGAGCCGGGCGGCGCGGCGGCCGGGACGGCGGCGAGCCGCAGGGCCGCGGCGACGACGGCGGACCGGCTCTCCGCGTTCAACACGGGGTCCGTGCCCGAGCGCCGGCTGGCGAGCATCGACGCGACCGCCCTGCGGGTGGACGACGACGACCTCGGCGCGTTCTGGAGGACCCTGCGCCCCTCCGGCACGGCCCGGCTCGCGCAGACCCCCCGGGTGTGGCTCGACGGCAGGGTGGCACCGGCACTGGACCGCAGCACGGCGCAGATCGGCGCACCCGCCGCCTGGAAGGCCGGTTTCGAGGGACAGGGCGTCAAGGTGGCCGTCCTGGACACCGGTGTGGACGCCGGCCACCCTGACCTGGCGGGCCGGATCGCCGAGTCCCGTGACTTCTCGGACAGCGGCAGCGTGAGCGATCACTTCGGGCACGGCACGCATGTCGCGTCGATCGTCGGCGGCAGCGGCGCGGCGTCCTCCGGTACCCGGCGCGGGGTCGCGCCGCGTGCGGACCTGCTGATCGGCAAGGTGCTGGGCGACGACGGGTACGGCTCGGAGTCGCAGGTCATCGCCGGCATGGAGTGGGCGGCCGCCGAGCACGCCAAGGTCGTCAACATGAGCCTCGGTTCGGACGCGCCCTCGGACGGCACCGATCCCATGAGCCAGGCCGTCGACACCCTGTCCGCCTCGGGGCGGACGCTGTTCGTGGTCGCCGCGGGCAACGCCGGTGAGCAGGGCGCGTCGACCATCGGCGCCCCGGGTGCGGCCGACGCCGCGCTCACCGTCGGGGCCGTCGACCGGGACGACTCCCTGGCGCCCTTCTCCAGCCGGGGCCCGCGTCCCGGCGACAAGGCCGTGAAGCCCGACGTGACCGCGCCCGGCGTCGGTATCGTCGCCGCACGCGCCTCGGGGACGGCCATGGGCACCCCGGTGGACCCCTATTACACGGCCGCGTCCGGGACGTCGATGGCCACACCGCACGTCGCCGGGGCCGCCGCCCTTCTCGCCCAGCGGCACCCCGAGTGGAGCGGGCCGCAGCTCAAGGACGCGCTCGTCAGCACCGCCCACCTCGTGTCCGGCACCAAGGTGACCGAACAGGGCGGCGGGCGCATCGACATCGGCGCGGCCATGGGGACCCTGACGGCCACCGGCTCCGTGACCCTGCCCGCGCTCCAGACCGCCGACGCGGGCGGACCGCGGCGGGTGGCGACCCTGCACTACACCAACGACGGCGACCACGCCCTCGACCTCAGACTGTCGGCCTCGCTGACCCGCGACAACGGTGTCACCCTCGCCGACGGCGTGGTCACCCTGGGCTCGGGCGGCATCCGGCTCGCCCCCGGGGCCTCGGCGGACGTCCCGGTCCTCACGGACGGCGCGCACTCCGCGCGTGGCGCCTACTACGGCTACGCCACCGCGACCGGACCGGACGGCACCACACTCGCCCACACCACGCTCTCCCTCGTCGTGCACGCGCCGCTGCACCGGCTCACCGTGATCGCCAAGGACCGGGCCGGCAAGGTGATACCGCAGGCCGCCCCGACGATCTGGGGGGCCGACGGCTTCGCTCAGTACACCGGTCTCGACCCTGCCGTCGCCGTCGTCGAAGAGGGCACCTACCAGGTGAGCTTCGGCACCCTGGACGACGCGGCCGACGGCCAGGAACTGCGGGAGGTGATCGACCCGCAGGTGCGGGTCACCAAGGACTCGACCGTCACCCTCGACGCCTCGAAGGTGACGGAAGTGCGGATCCGCACCCCGCGACCGTCCGAACAGCACGGCGTGCTCAGCTATCAGACGTACCGTCAGATCGACGGCAACGGTCTGATCCAGGGCGTCATGTACTTCGACGTCGCCAAGCGGATCTACGTCAGCCCCACCGCGCAGGTCACGGACGGCACCTTCGAGTTCGCCTCCCGCTGGCAGCTGACGGCCCCGCAACTCACCGCTCGGCCGCAGGGTGGTTCACGGTCCTTCACCCCCTACTACCTGCCGACGTCACCGGTGTTCGACGACAAGGGCGTCCGGCTGACCGCCGTGGACGCCGGCACGGGCACCGCCGCCGACCTCAAGGCCGCCCACGTCCGCGGCCGACTGGCCGTCATCCGCTACGACTTCGGTGACGACACCGCCCTCGCGCGGGCCGCCGCCGACGCCGGCGCCAAGGCGCTGATGCTCGTCGTGCCGGAGGGCTTCTACCCGTGGACACGCTGGAGCCCGGGCGGTACACGCCTCGCCCTGCCCGTGATGCGCGCGGGCAACGCGGACGGCACGGCGATCCTGAAGCGGAGCGCGCGGACCGTCACCCGGGTCCGGTTCACCGGCACCGTGCGCAGCCCCTACCTCTACGACGTCATGCAGGTGTCCCGCCAGCGCGTCCCGCAGCACCTCGTGCACACCGTCTCCGGGCAGGACAGCGCGCTCGTGCACGCCACCTACGCCCGTACCGGCGCCTCCGACTGGGCCAGTGAGCAGCGTTTCGCCTGGCGGCCGTACCAGGACACCGCATGGAACCAGTACACGCGGGACGTGCCGGTGGGCCGGGAGCGCGTGGAGTACGTGACGGCCGGCGACACCCTCTGGAACCACGTCGTCCACCACGACACCGTCCTGGACCAGGACTTCCCGCTCCAGGCCGGCATGCGGGACGCGACCCACACCTACCGGGCCGGACAGCAGGCCACGGAGCGCTGGTTCACCGCCCCGGTCCGCCCCTCCGTCCCGCACGGCGTGGCCGGCTGGCCCGCCTCCACCCGGTACGGCGACACCGTCTCCCTGTACGTCCCGGACTTCACGGACGCCGCGGGGCACTGGTCCTTCGCGGAGAGCGAGGGCCTCGGCGGCGTCGGCACCCGTGCGTCCGGTACGGGCGACACCGCCGTCGCCGACCTGTACCGGGACGGACAGCGGGTCGCCCACTCCGACACCGGCGCGTGGGGCGCCTTCGAGGTGCCGGCGGGCCGGGCAGGCTACCGGCTGGACCTGGCCACCGGACGCGACTCGGAGGACTGGCGCTTCGGCACCCGGACCGAGACCTCGTGGTCCTTCGCCTCGGACACCACCGCGAGCCCCGCGCTGCTTCCGCTGCTCCAGGTGGACTACTCAGTGCCCGTCGACGCCGAGAACGCCGTGGGCCCGCAGCGCACCCACACGCTGGGCTTCGACGTCCGCATGCCCGACGGCGTGCCCGCCCCGCACGGCACGAAGCTCACGGTGCAGACGTCCTACGACGACGGCAGGACCTGGGTGACGGCACGGACCGCGCCGACGTCCGGGAAGGGAACGAGCGGACGTTTCACCGCGACCGTCGAACGTCCGTCCGGGGTGCGCGGCGACGCCTGTGTCACACTGCGGATCACAGCGGCGGACGACGCCGGGCACAGCGTCCGGCAGACGATCGACCGCGCCTTCCTCCACCGGGGATCCGCCACGTCGCACTGATCCGGTGAAGCAGCGGAACGGGAAGCGGCGGCCGCGCCGCGCGAGCAACAGGGAGGGACCGCCGATGCTGGAGGCGGCAGGGCTGACGGCCGTCGAGGAGACCGTTTACCGCCTCCTGGTCGGAGCGGTCACGGCCTCGGCGCGCGAACTGGCGGAGCAGAGCGAACTGCCGCACGGGACGCTGGAGGTGGTGCTGGCGGGCCTCACGGCCAAGGGGCTCGCCAGCCCCACCGATCACGTGCCGCCGCAGTACTCCGCCGTGCCGCCGGACGTGGCTCTGCTGCCCCGGCTGCAACGGCGTACCGACGAACTCGACAAGGCGCGCAGCACGGTCACCGATCTGCTGGACCTGTACCGCAGCACCCGGCGCCGTCAGGACGCGGGCCAGCTGATCGAGGTGATCACGGGCGCCGAGTCGCTGCGGCAGCACCTGCGGCAGATGCAGGACAACGCCCGGCACGAGATGCTCTGGTTCTGCAAGGCCCAGTACGTCGCGATGCCGTCGGGCAGCAACCGCGCCGAGTACGACGCCCTCGCCCGCGGGGTGCGCTACCGCGTCCTGTACGAGCAGGCGTTCTTCGACGACGACCACGCCGTGGACAACGTGATCGAGGGAGTGCAGGCCGGGGAGATCGCCCGCAGTGTGCCGCATCTGCCGCTGCGGCTGGCCGTGGCCGACCGGGCCATCGCCATCTGCCCGCTGGTGCCCGGCGGCCCCCAGGGCTCCCCCGGTGAACCCACCGCCGCCCTGGTCCGTGAGAGCAGTCTCCTGGACGCGCTCACCTCGCTCTTCGAACGCTACTGGGAGACCGCCGTCCCTCTCGACGTCAGTGCCGCGGGCACCCTCCCGGACGCCGCCGCCGTACGGGCGGGCGACCCGCTGTCCGGCACCGACCGGCGGATCCTCTCCCTGCTGGTGGCAGGCATCGCGGACAAGGCCATCGCCAGTCAGATGGGACTGAGCCGGCGCACCATCCAGCGTCACATCCAGCAGATGATGACCCTCGCCGGGGCCACGACCCGGATGCAGCTCGCCTGGCAGGCGGCCCGCCGCGGCTGGCTCTGAGCATCGGGTGCCGGGGCCCGGCCCCGGAACGGGAACCGAACGGGAACGGGGTCGGGGACGGTGGTGGCCTGACGGACGGCGCGGTGTGGTCCGGGTCGCCGGTACGTCGTCGCTCTCGTTCCAGCAACCGTTTGGGAGACTCGTATGAACCCACTGCTGCGTATCAGTGAGGAAGTCGGTGACGCGCTGGCCGAGGGCCGGCCGGTCGTCGCTCTGGAATCGACGGTGATCGCGCACGGTCTGCCGTATCCGGGCAACGTGGAGACGGCGCTCGCCATCGAGAAGGCGGTGCGGGAGTCGGGTGCGGTACCGGCGACCGTCGGGCTGGACGGCGGGCGGTTCACCGTGGGGATGTCCCCCGACGACATGGAGCGTTTCGCGGTCGGCACCGGTGTGCCGAAGGTGTCGAGCCGCGACGTCGGTGTCGTGCTGGCGGGCGGCGGCATGGGTGCCACCACGGTGGCGTCCTCCCTCGTGGCCGCCGACCTCGCCGGCATCCCGTTCTTCTCCACGGCGGGGATCGGGGGCGTCCACCGGGGCGCGAGCGAGAGTTTCGACGTCTCCGCCGACCTCGTGCAGTTCACCCGCAGCAAGGTGGCCGTGGTGTGCGCCGGGGCCAAGAGCATCCTCGACCTGGGGCTCACCCTGGAGTACCTGGAGACGCTGGGGGTGCCGGTGATCGGTTACCGCTTCGACGACTTCCCCGCCTTCTACTGCCGTTCCAGCGGTCTGCGGGTGCCGCAGCGGATCGACGACGCCGACGGCGTAGCCCGGGCGCTCCGCATGCACTGGGCGGCCGGCCTGCCGGGCGGTGCGCTGGTCACGGCCCCCATCAGTGAGGAACACGCGCTGGACGGGGAGGCGATGGAAGGAGTGATCCAGGAGGCGCTGGGCGCCGCGGAGCGGGACGGGGTACGCGGCCCCGCCGCGACCCCCTACCTGATGAAGGCGGTCTCACGGGCCACCGAGGGACGTTCCGCCGCAGCCAACCGGGAGGTCCTGATCAGCACCGCCCGGCTCGCCGGACACCTCGCCGTCGCCTACGCGGCGACCGCCGTGCCCGCCGGGGAGGTCGCGGCATGACCTCCGTGTTCGTCTTCGACATCGACGGCACCCTCGCCGACACGCCCGCCGCCATCGCCGGACTGATCGGTGACGTGGTCCGCGACTTCGGCGCCCGCCCCAGCCGGCAGGACGTGCTGGCCACCGTCGGCAAACCCCTGGAGGCCTCCCTCGCCGGACTGCTGGGCACCGGCGTCCACGACGCCGTGACCGCCGAGGCCGCGGCCCGCTACCGCCGCCGTTTCACCGACGACCTGCTCAGCCGGGGGCCGCGACTCCTGATGCCAGGCGTGGCCGAGGGCCTGGACCGGATGCGGGCGGCAGGGCACCCGCTCGCCGTCGCCACCTCCAAGATCCAGGCGAGCGCGTACGCCCTGCTGGAGGCCACCGGCATCCTCGACAAGTTCGACACCGTGGTCTGCCACGACATGGTCGAACACGGCAAGCCGCACCCCGACATGGCCCTGCGGGTCCTGTCCGAACTGGGCGCTCACCCTTCACAGTCCTGGTATGTCGGGGACACCGTCACCGACATGGCGATGGCACACGCGGCCGGCCTGCGGACCGTCGCCGTCTCCTACGGCGTCGACACCGCGCAGGCGCTCACGGCCGCCGGCGCCGACCATGTCGCGGCGGACTTCCCGACGGTGACCGACCTGCTGCTCCAGCCGACCGGAGTCCTGTCATGACCGTCCGCACCGAAGAGACCGCCGCCCCGGCGGCCAACCGGTTCACCGGCCGCATGGCCGCCGCCCTCCTGGCCCTGTCCATCGCCCAGTTCCTGGTGGCACTGGACTACTCGATCATCTACGTGGCCCTGCCGAGCATCGGATCGGGACTGGGCCTGGCCCCCGAACGGCTTCAGTGGGTGGTGTCGGCGTACGCCGTGTTCTTCGCCAGTTTCCTCGTCGTCGGCGGTCGCGCGGCGGACCTGACCGGTCCGCGCAGGCTCTTCCTCGGCGCGCTGGCCCTGTTCGGACTGGGCTCCCTCGCGGCCGGGTTGGCCGGTGACCAGTGGCTGCTGATCGCCTCCCGTGCCGCCCAGGGCGTCGGCGCCGCCGCCCTGACGCCGTCCATGCTGGCCCTGATCGGCGCCGCCTTCCCGGCCGGGCCCGTGCGCTCCCGGGCGCTCGCGATCTGGGGGGCGCTCGGTGCGGTGGGACTCGCGGCGGGTGTGCTGATCGGCGGTGTGCTCACCTCGGTGCTGTCCTGGCGGTGGGTGTTCTTCGTGAACGTCCCGCTCGTCCTGGTCACCGTCGCCCTCGCGCTGCGGGTGCTGCCGCCCGGGACACGCACCCGGGCGTCGGTCCGGCATCTCAACGTCCCCGGCGCGGCCCTGTTCACCGGTGCCGTCCTGTGCCTGGTGGCGGCACTCACGCAGGCCGCGGTGGACGGCTGGACCTCCCCGTCCTGTCTCGGCTGCCTGGCGGCGGCTCTGGCACTGGCCACCGCCTGGACGGTGTACGACAGGCGGCCGGCCGCCACCGCCCTGATCCCTCCGGAGCTGCTGCGGGTGCGCTCGCTGGCGGGCGCGAGCGCGATGTCCGCGCTCTACATGGCGAGCGTGGGCGCCGAGTTCTTCCTGATCACCCTCTTCCTCCAGGACGTGTGGGGCTACGGTGCGCTGGAAGCCGGCATCGCCTTCCTGCCGCTGACCCTGAGCGTGGTCGCGGGCAACCTCGTCACCGGGAGGCTCGCGGAGCCCTGGGGCATCCGCCGTACGCTCGCCACCGGGTTCGCGGTCGGCGCGGCGGGGCTGGCCCTGCTCGGTATCGGCACGAGCGGCTCCGGCTACTGGACCGGCGTGCTGCCGGGCCTGCTGGTCAGCGGGCTCGGCCAGGGCATGGCCTTCGCGGGGATGTACATCGCGGGCACCAAGGACGTGCCCGACAGCGACCAGGGCACCGCGTCCGCGGTGCTCACGACCACCCAGTACACGGGGGGTGCCACGGGCCTGGCGGTACTGGTCCTGATCCTCGGTGGCGCGCCGGGGGACACGGCGTTCGGCCGGGCCTACGCGCTGACGGCCGTACTCGCCCTGGCCGCCGCGGCGGTGGCGCTGTGGACGCTGTCGGGCCGAGCCGGGGTCGCCCGGCCGGATGCCGGGGGCGGGCGATGACCTGGCCGCGGGTCGTCGGACCCGGTGCCGGTCCCGGGACCGTGGTGGGCGGCACCCCGGTGTCGTTCCTGGTCACCGGGGACGACACGGCCGGCCGGTTCGGCCTCACCGAACACCGGCTCCCGCCCCGGGCGCCCGGAGCGCCGCTGCACTTCCACAACGAACTGACCGAGATGTTCTACGTGGTGGACGGCGACGTGCTGCTCACGCTGGGCGCGGAGCGACGCATCGCGTCTCCCGGGACGTTCATGCTGGTGCCGCCCGGGACCAGCCACGCGTTCGGCAACCCCGGGACCGACCCGGCCACCCTGCTGGTGATGTTCACCCCGGACGGCGGCCGGGAGCGGTACTTCCGCGAACTGGGCGAGCTGCTGGACTCCTCGCCCGAACCCACCGCGGAGATGATGGCGGAACTGGCACGCCGATTCGACCAGTTCCCGGCGACCGAGGGCCTTGTGCGGCCCGGACAGTGAGGAGAAGACCATGCCTGTCGTGACCGTGGACTGGTGGAAGGGCAACGACCGACAGAAACGAGCCGATCTCGTGGGCGAGCTGACGGCCACCGTGGCCCGGATCGCGGGATGCCCGACGGATGCGGTGACGGTCCTGGTGAGGGACATAGAACAGGATCACTGGGGTCGGGGCGGGGTGCTGGCCGACGCCCCGGCACCGGTGTCCGTGGACCGCCCGCCGGTGCTCGCCGACGTCCCGCACCAGGGATCGGCACCTCGTTGAGATGACCTTGTGCATACGGTGGGTGGCCGGCGGCAGTGTGTCGCCGGCCGTCCGCCGTGCGCGCGCCCGCTCGGGCACGCAGGCCCCTCCGCACCTGCGCGCCGGTCAGCCCACGGGTGCGGTGCCCTTCGACCACCCGAGGGTGGACTTGGTTGTACAGGGCACCTGACCGGCCCCGCAGGTGCGGATGTCCCGTCTGTGAAGCGGGTGCGGACACACCTGCCGTACGGGCGCTCCCGGTCCTCGTTACCACTGGTCCCGGGCCGTCCGGTCCAGGCCGTGTCGTACGGCCGGCGTCGGCGAAGGCATCGGCCGACGCCCGGACAGCTCCGATGACATGATGCATAGTCACTCACTGTGAAGGGCAGGCGAGTTGGCCCGCGCGGCGCGAACTCCGGCCTCCCGTACGCCGGGGCAGGCCGCCGCACCGCCCGGACCGCCTGCCGCCGCCATCCGTCCGCGCGTCACCGGCCACCGGCACCCCGTCCACCTGCGCAAGCACCGGACACCCGCGAGAGCCTGTCCGATATCGAGCAGCGTGCTCCGGCTCGCCACGCCCACGGCCGGCAACGCGCACCACTCGGTCCGCCGATGGGTGAGAATGCCAGCAACGACGTCGGCCGCCCTGTGCCGTTCACTGCGGAACGTGAAGGAACGGGAGGCCGTCTCGGTCTCCCTCGGTCCCCGCGGTCGGGCGGTGTCACGGCAGCCGTCCAGGACCGAGGAGAGGACACGTGCCATGCACCAGACAGTGCCCATCCGCTTCCGCATCCTCGGATCACTGGAATGTTGGGACGCGGACGAACGCATCCACGTCGGCGGACCCGTGAGTGAGCGCGTGCTGGTGACCTTGCTCCTGGAACCGCAGCGGGTCCTGCCGGTCCACCGCCTCATCGAGGCCGTCTGGGACCAGGACGCGCCCGCGACCGCCGCCCACCAGGTCCGCAAGGCCGTAGCCGAGCTGCGTCAGCGCATCCCCGAGGGACGGACCCTGATCGCGACGGACGGACCCGGATACCGCGCCTCGGTGACGCTCGAACAACTCGACCTGCTCCAGTTCACCGACGCGCTGCAACGGGCCCGCGACCACACCGCCGCCGGCCGGACCGCGGAGGCCACGGCGCTGCTGCGCGAGGCACTCGCCCTGTGGCGAGGGCCGGTGCTGTCCGGCAGTGGCGGCGCCGTCGTCGACGCGGCCTCCGCGTCGCTCGAGGAGCGGCGGATGGCCGCGGTCGAGCAGCTCTTCGACCTGCGCCTGGAAGCCGGCGAAAGCTCCGAGCTGATCGCCGAGATCCGCGCCGCCATCCGTGACAACCCGCTGCGCGAGGCCCTGCGCGGTCAGCTCATGCTCGCCCTGTACCGCTCCGGGCGCCAGGCCGAGGCCCTGGAGGAGTACGGCACGATCCGCGCCGTACTCGACGAGGAACTCGGGATCCAGCCCGGCACGTCACTGCGCGAGCTCCACCAGGCCATCCTGCGCAACGACCCCTCGCTGACCGGCACCGCCCCGAAGACCCCGCCGGCGCCCGCCGTGAGCGGCGGGCGCTCCACCCTCCCCTACGATCTGCGCGACTTCACCGGCCGCGAGGAAGAACTGCACAAGCTCCTCGGCTTCATCGAGGACGCCGACGGCACCGGACCCCTCATCGTCGCCATCGACGGAATGGGCGGCAGCGGCAAGACCTCGCTCGCCGTCCGCGCGGCACACCAGCTCACCGAACGCTACCCGGACGCCCAACTCCACCTCGATCTACGGGGATACACCCCCGACGAGGAACCCCTCACTCCGGCGGCGGCAGCCGAGGCGCTGCTGCGCATGCTCGGCGTTCCCGGCGAACGGATACCCGACGATCCGCAGGGCCGCATCGCCCTGTGGCGCGCCACCATGACCAGACACAGGATGCTCCTGCTGCTCGACAACGTAGTCGACGAGTCCCAGGTACGGCCCCTGCTGGCCTCCCCCACCAGTACCGTCGTCCTGGTCACCAGCCGCGCCCTGCTCGTCGACCTGGACGCCGCGCACTCGATCTCCCTCGGCACCATGGCCCCGCCCGACAGCGTCGCCCTCGTGGAGAGCATCATCGGCGACCGCCGGGCGCAGGCCGAACCCGAGGCAGTCGCCGAACTCGCGGACCTCAGCGGCCACTTACCCCTGGCGCTGCGCATCGCCGCGGCCCGGCTGCGCAAGCGCCCCCGCTGGAGCGTGCGTTACCTCGTGGACCGGCTCCGTGACGACACCCACCGCCTCGCCGAACTCAGCGCGGGCGAACGGAGCGTCGAGGTCACCCTGCGGCTGTCGTACGAGGGACTGGACGCCTCCTACCGCAAGTCCTTCCGGCTGCTGGGCCAGTACCCCGGCGCCGAACTGGACGTCTACACGGCGGCGGCCCTGCTCGACCTCGGGACCCGCGACGCCGAGGACGTCCTGGAGTACCTCCTCGACATGCATCTCGTGCAACAGCACGAACCCGGCCGCTACGCCTTCCACGACCTGGTGCGCAGCTTCGCCCACATGCTGTCGCGCACCCGGCACTCGGGCGGCACCGGTGAGTTCAGCGAAGAGGCGGCAGGCGCCGTGCGCCGGCTGATGGAGTACTCGCTGACCGCCTCGGACGTCGCCTGCGACCTGCTCTTCCCCGGCAGGGTACGGACGCCCCGGCCGACGCCGTCGTCCGAACCGGAACTCGCGCCGCTGAGCACTCCGGAAGCCGCCCGGGACTGGTTCGAACGCGAACAGGACAGCCTGCTCGCCGCGATCGCCCTGGCCTTCCGCCGGGACCTCGACCGCGAGGTGGCGCTCCTCGCGGCGAACGTTGTCTTCCATCTCGACCTCCGGGGCCGGCTCGACGAGTTCCTCGCGCTCTGCCACACCGCCGTCGCCGCGGCCCGGCGCCTCGGCGAGGCCGACCTGCTGCGGCTGAGCCTGTCCAACCTGGCGGTCGCCTGCTGGAAACGCGGCCGCTTCGAGGACGGCATAGCGGCGGCCGTCGAGGCCCATGAACTGGCGGTCGACATCGGTGACCGCCGGGGACAGGCCAAGGACACCGGCGTGCTCGGTCTGCTGCTCGCCACCACCGGCCGGTTCGACGAGGCGCTTCCCCGCCTTGAACAGTCGATCGCCCTCAAGCGTGAACTGGGGGCTGAACGAGCCGAGGCGGAGTCCTTGTCGAACATCAGCACCGTGCACATGGAGCGCGGTGACTTCCCGGAGGCGGTCCGTACGGCGACCCGCTCCATCGGCCTCGCCCGCAAGATCGGCGCGCTGGAGAAGGAGCTGGTGGGGCTCGGCGACCTCGCGCAGGTCCAGTTGGCGATGGGCGACGTCGAGACGGCGGCCAGGACGCTGGCGGTCGCACGTGAGCGGGCGCCCGGTGTCGTCGCTCCGGCGGAGCGGGCCGTGCTGCTGATCCTCTCCGCGGAGGCCGAGGACCGGCTCGGGCGCGGCGAGCAGGTGCTGCCCTGGGTGGAGGAGGCGCTTGCCATCAAGGGGCTGGAGGACGCGCCGGTCCGGGAGGCCGCGGTGTGGAACGCGGCGGGGCGCTTCTTCCGGCGCGGTGGCGATCACGAGCGGGCGCTGACCCTGCACCGGCAGGCGCATGCGTCCGCCGTACGGCTCGGCCACCAGGTGGAGGAGGCCTACGCGCTCGACGGCCTCGCGCGGTCGCTGGCGTCTCTCGGGGACACGGCGGAGGCGGCCGAACGGGCAGCCGCCGCGCGGGAGGCGTTCCGTGCCATGGGAATCCCCGGCCGGGTCCGCCTGGGGGAATGACGCTCACGACACGAGATGCCGGTGCCCGCCGTTCGACACGGCGGGCACCGGCATCTCGTGGGTACTGCGGGGTGGGGGGGAGGAGCCTCGGTCAGACGGCGACGACGTTGAGCCCTTCGTCCCCGTCCGCGACGAGGTTCGGCCCCTCGTCACCATCCGCACCGACCGCGACGACGTTCGGTCCCTCATCACCGTTCGCACCGACCGCGACGATGTTCGGTCCCTCATCACCGTTCGCACCGACCGCGACGATGTTCGGACCCTCATCACCGTTCGCACCGACCGCGACGACGTTCGGACCCTCATCACCGTTCGTGCCGGCCGCAACCACGTTCGGACCCTCATCACCATCCGTACCGACCGCGACGACGTTCGGACCCTCGTCACCGTTCGTACCGGTCGTGGCCACGTTCGGGCCCTCGTCGGACGCGGGTGTGAGGGCGTGGACGAGGGAGACGCGGGGCACGAGGTTCGGGCCTTCGTCCGAGGCGGGGCCCGTGGCCGTCGCGCCGACGGCGACACCGAGGCCGAGAGCCACGGTGATCGCCGCGGTGGCGAAGAGGCCCGCCGAGGTTCCGAAACCCTTGCTGGTCATGAGATCCGCCTTCTGTCGTCACGGTCTGCGGTGCTGACAGAAAGAAAGGTCTCGTCGGCCGCTCCCGGGACATTCCGCATCCGTTACCGGGACGTCGGCCCCGGGAGGGAAGGACTCGGGAATGGGGTCGGGATGCCGGGAACCGCCCACGGCGGTGGGCGGTTCAGGCGCGGTCGGGGCTTCGGCTGATCTCGGCGCGCAGCAGGCTGCCCACCGCCGCGACGGTCCCCGCGGCGTCCTGCGGCGAGTCCGCGCTCAGCATCACGTAGCCCTCGGAGCTGTGGCCGTCACCGGGAATGTCGTCCCCGGACTCGTACGGGAAGTGCACCCGGTGGACGCCCGGCAGCTCGGTCACCGCCTCCAGTCCGGACACCGACAACAGCCGTCCCGTCGGCAACCGGTAGGTCGCCACCGCCGCGTACCGGTCGGCCGTCGGCGCGCTCACCGGCTTACCGGCGAGCGCCTGCACCAGCTCCTCGTCCGCGCTGAAGCCCGTCGCGACCTCGATCAGGGAGGCCAGCGGTTCGTCCGGGAACCCGGACCGGGACCGGACCACCCGCGGTCCGTCGGCCGTCAGCACGACCACGGTGTAGGCGTACCCGAACTCGTATCCGGCAAGGTCGAGCAGTTCCGTCACGATCGCGCGTGCCTCCGCCTCGTCCCGTTCCGCCAGGGGCGCCGGGAAGAGGTGACAGCCCGGGTGCCAGGCACCGTGCAGGGCCACCACGCCCAGGACCCGGTGCATTCCGTCCGCCGTGAGGGTCACCACGCCGTACTCCGGGCCTTCCAGATACTGCTCGACCAGGTAGGCCCGCTCTCCCGCCGGCTCCCCCGCGGCCGCCCGCCCGGTGCCGGAGTCCAGCGAGCGGACGGTGACCGGCCCGCCGATCTCCTCGACCGCGGCGGGCAGTTCCTGTGCGGTGCGGGCCCGCGCGGCCGGGACGTAGGAGTGCCGGCTGCCGTTGAGCAGGGCCCGCATGGCGGCGGGCTCACCCAGCAGACGGGCCGCGTCGGCCGGGTTGGGGGTCACGCCGAGGCGGGCCGCGGTCCCGGCGACCGCGGGCAGTTCGGCCGTGCCGGCGAGGGCCAGCAGCCGTTGCGTGCCGTGGGCTTGGACCGACACCGTGATGGCTTCGGTCAGCGCGGCCTCGTCGGTCAGGTCGACGAGGTCCACGGGCACCCCCGGCGGGATGGTGCCGTCCGTGGGCAGCGGTGTGTCGGTGAGTATCCGTACGGCGAAACCGGCGGCGACCGCCGCGCGTACGAGGCGCGGCGACGGGCAGATCAGCAGGACCCGCTGCGCGGCGTCGCTTGCCGGACATGGCTCTTGTTCGTGGTCGGCCGTCGCACTCATGGCTGGGTCCTCGTCTCCTCGGCGGCGGCCGGGATCCGCCGGACGCCGTGGTCGCTCGCGTTCCGGGTACCCCCGGCAACTGGTCGTTCGTACATGGGTGACTGCTCTCTCGCAGGGTGAGTCGCCCGGCCGGCCGTCCTGGCCGTGCCCCCGCGCAGACGGGCGCGGAGCGGGGCTCGGGGGAAGTGTCCCGCCGGGCGTTCCCGGATCGCTCCCCCGCCGCTCCCGGCCGGGGCGCGGTCGGGGCCCGGACGTCGCCGGCGGCTGTCCGGTCCCGGGCGGGGCGCGTGGTCACGGCCGGGGATCCGGGCGGGAAGAGAACGGGAACGGCGGCGGCGATGCTCTCCCCGAGGCCCGGACCCCACGGTGACCGCCGTGTTCCGGGTTCCCCGCTCCGCCCCGGGACACGGGTCCCGGCACCTTCCGCGACCGCCCCTCGAGCACTGGAGACTCCGTGAGCGCCACTTCCAAGGAGCCCGCGTCCGTCCTGCCGTTCCGGCGGGCCGGCTCGGACGCCGCCCGCGCCGTGCCGTCCGCCACCCCTCCCGACATGACCGGCACCGGTCTGCTCCGTCTGATGCGCGAGGACCTGCGGGTCGTCGTCGAGCGGGACCCTTCCGTCCACGGCCTCCTGGAGGCTGCGCTGCACCCCGCGCTGACCGCGCTGTGGACGCACCGGGTGGCGCACCGGCTGCACACCCGGGGGCACCGGATGACGGCGCGTCTGCTGGCCCGCTGGGCGCGCCGGCTTACCGCCGTCGAGATCCACCCCGGTGCGGTGCTCGGCCGCCGGGTCTTCATCGACCACGGAGCGGCGGTGGTGATCGGCGAGACCTGCACCGTCGGCGACGACGTGACGATCTACCACCAGGTGACGCTGGGCGCGGTCGGCTGGTGGAGCGACAACGCCAGGCCGGAGGGCGACCGCCGGCATCCGGTGGTGGGCCGCAACGTCATCCTCGGGACGAACGCCACCGTGCTCGGCCCGGTGACCATCGGCGACGACGCGGTGATCGGTGCGCAGGCCCTGGTCAACAAGGACGTGCCGCCGGGGATGCGGATGCTGGCGGCCACCGCGACCGGACGGACGCCGAACCGCCCGGCCGAGGACGTCGTCGCGAGCATCGCGTCGGCCGGTTCCTGGTAGCCCCGGGCTACGGTCCGTCTCCTCCCCGACTTCTTCCGGCTGCATACGACTTCATCTGACGAGGAATCACATCATGCCCACTCTGGCACCCCGCCCGCCCCGCTCCCCCCTGCCGCCCCCGGTCCGCCCGGCCGTCGCCGACGGGATCGACGAACTGGTGGGCGGTACCCCGCTGATCCGCCTCAGACTCCAGGGCCTGGCGCCGGGCGCCGAGGTGCTGGCCAAGCTGGAGGCGGCCAACCCGATGTCCAGCAGCAAGGACCGGGCGGCGCTGTACATGCTGAAGGCCGCCGAGGCGCGCGGCGATCTCGCGCCGGGCGGCACGATCGTCGAGGCCACCTCCGGCAACACCGGTATCTCGCTCGCCGCCCTGGCCGCGGCGCGCGGCTACCGCTGTGTCATCGTGCTGCCCGACAACGCGACGACCGAGCGGGTCCGCCTGCTGTCGGCGCTGGGCGCCGACGTCGTGCAGACCCCCGCCGAGCTGGGCTATCCGGGCGCGATCGAGAAGGCCGAGGAGATCCACGCGGCCACCGCCGGCTCCTGGTTCCCCTGCCAGCACGAGAACGCGGACAACGTCGAGGCCCACTACGCGACGACCGGCCCCGAGATCACCGCCGCCCTCGCCGCGACCGGGCGCCGCGCCGACACCCTCGTCTGCGCGGTCGGCACCGGGGGGACCCTCACCGGCATCGGCCGTCACCTGCGCGAGCAGGACCCCGGCGTGCGGATCGTCGCCGTCGAGCCGGAGGGTTCCCCGCTGCTGTCGGCCGGGCGGGCCGGACGTCACCGCATCCCCGGTCTCAACGGCGGTTTCGTCGCTCCGACCACCGATGTCTCCCTGATCGACGAGGCGATCGCCGTCAGTGACGCGGACGCACTGCGTACCGCCCGCGAACTCGCCGCGGGACAGGGCCTGTTCGTGGGCGTGTCCGCCGGGGCCGCGGTGCACGCGGCACGCCTGGTGGCCGCCCGTCCCGAGTACCGCGACCGGTGTGTCGTGACCGTGCTGCCGGACACCGGCGAGCGCTATCTGAGCATGTGGGAAGAGAGCTCATGACCCTCCTGGTGTCGACCCTGAAGAGGTTCGGGGACGCCGTCACGGTCCGGATCGGGCAGACGACGACCACCCGGTACATCGCCCTCGCCGAGACCACCGACGGCCGGCTCGGCCTCTTCCACCACCACATGCTGCCGGGCGCCGCCGGAGCGGCCCCGCACTACCACACCCGCATCTCGGAGTCCTTCTACGTCATCTCGGGCGAGGTCACCGTCCACGACGGCACCGGCTGGCACAAGGCCCACGCCGGCGACTTCCTGCACGTGCCCGAGCACGCCGTGCACGGCTTCCGCAACGACAGCGACGCGCCCGCGGAGATGCTGATCATCTTCACGCCCGCGGAGAACCGCGAGGCCTACTTCACGGGCCTGGCGGAGCTCCTCGCCGACGGCAACGTGCCGACGCGGGCCGAGATGGTGGCGCTGATGGAGAAGTACGACCAGTTCGAGGTCGACGAGCCCTGATCCCGCGTGCTCCCCCGTCCCCTGTCCCACTCCCGACCCTGTCCCACTCCCCCGTCCCCGTTCGCAACCTCCAGGAGTCATCGGATGCATCCCGTCAACTGGGCCCGCTTCGGGCTGCTCGCCGCGCTGTGGGGGTGCAGCTTCGCCTTCATCAAGGTGTCGCTGCACGCCTTCGCACCGCTCCAACTCGCCTTCGGACGGCTCCTCGTGGGCGCCGTCGTGGTCTCGGTGATCCTCACCGTGACCAAGGGCTCCTTCCCCGGCCGCCAGGTCTGGGGGCACATCGTCGTCGCATCGGTCTTCGGCAACGTCGTGCCGTTCACCCTCTTCGCCGTCGGTGAGCAGCACACCACCGCGAGCGTGGCCGGCGTCATCCAGGGTGCCACCCCGCTGGTCACCCTGGGGCTCGCCGCCATGGCCATCCGCACGGAGAAGCCCACGGCCCGCAAGGTCGCCGGTCTCGTGATCGGCTTCGCCGGGCTGATCGTCGTCGTCGGACCGTGGCACACCGACGGATTCGGTTCCGTCGGCGGCCAACTCGCCTGTGTCGGCGCGGCGGTCAGCTATGCGATCAGCTTCGTCTACGTCCGCCGCTTCATCGCCCCGTACAAGATCCCGGCGCTCGCCGTGACCGCGGGGCAGCTCACCTCCGCCATGGTCATCACCGGTCTGATCACCGCGTTCACCGTCGGCTGGGACCTGCCGGGCGAGCTGACGGCGGGCCCGCTGCTCTCGCTGCTGGTCCTCGGCGGCGCTTCCACGGGCATCGCCTTCGCCCTGATGAACCGGCTCATCGCGGACGCCGGTCCCACCACCGCGTCCGGCGTCAACTACCTGGTCCCGGTGTTCTCCGTGATCGTCGGCGCGTCCGCCCTCGGCGAGAGCATCACCTGGAACGTACCGGTGGGCGGCGCCGTGGTCATCGCCGCGCTCGCCCTGGCGGAGGGACGGCTGCCGCTGCCGGCGCGCCGCGCAGCCGACTCACCGGTGGCGCAGAAGGTGCCGCCGGCGGCCGACCGGTCCCGGACCGCGGCCACCCGGGAGGCCTGCTGACAGGTGCCCCACCGGCCGGTCACGGCCTCCGTGTGAACGCCGTACGGCGCGCCCCTGCCCAGGGGTGCGCCGTACGGCGTTCACGTGTACGGCGGCCACGGCCCGGGACGCCGGCGGCCACCGCACGGTCCCGGCCGCCGCCCCCACCGTTCCCCGAGGGGTCGCAGGGGCCGGGAGCGACCCGGGAGACAACCGGGAACCCGTGGCGCGAACCTTCCATAGAGCAAGGGAAACACCACGACGGCCCCCGCACCTGCCGACGTGAGCACCGACCCCGGCCGCTCCCGCCGGCCTTGACCGGCGGGGCCGTGGTCCCGGCGCACGCCGGCGCCGCCTCGCCGCACGCGAAGGGCCGGGCGGCACCCGCCCGTCGGCCTGCCGGTGACGCCGGCCGGCCGGGCCGCCGCCGGACTCCCCGCTCCCCGCTCCCCCACCGCACCCGTCGGCCGGCCCCACTCCGGCAGGCCTTCGAACACAGGAAGCAGCCCAGCATGCCCGCATCCACCGCAGCCCCCGCCGCCAGCGCCGTCACCGCACTGGGTGACGCCCGCATCATCACCGCGGCCGAGTTCGCGTTCCATCCCGTTCCCGGCGGCCGCACCACGGTGGCGACACCCGTCAGTCCCGCGGCGGGCGCCACCCATGTCACCCTGCACGTCGTCCGGATCGCGGCCGGCGAGTCGTACACGCCCGAGCACAGCGCCTCCGAGGAGAACACCGTCGTGGTCTTCGCGGGCGCCGGCACCGCCGCGGTCGGCGAGCACGCCCGTCCCGTCGAACGCGGTTCGGCCGCCTACGCCCCGACCGGCCACGTCCTCACCCTCAGCGCCGACGAACCGGGCATGACCGCGTACGTGTGGCGCACCCCGCTCGCCGGCGCCCCCGCCGGCAGCGACCCGGTCCTGCACTCCTCGCTCTGGGACGACACCACCCAGCTGCGCGGTTTCGACGGGACCGGCCAGGTCGAGGCCGCCGAACGCCGGGCCACCATGAACTTCGTCTTCTGGCCCGGCACCGGCAGCAGTCGGCTGTGCCTGCACTGCGGCATCCAGCAGCCGGGCGAGACCTTCAACGTCCACCTCCACCCCGACAGCGACGAGGCGTTCATCGCCTTCGAGGGCGTCGGCCAGATGTACCTGCGCGACCGCTGGATCGACGTCGCCGCGGGAGACGTCCTGTACGCGGCGCCCGGCGTCCTGCACGGCGCCCGCAACCCGCACACCGGCCCCACCGCCCGCCGGTTCGTCACCTGCGGCGGTCCCAGCCCGTACGACCCGGCGCTCTACTCCGCCGCCGGCCACTCCTCACAGGTCAGGTGAAAGCAGCGTGTGCCGCATATACGGAACCTTCAACGTCCACTCCGACGAGGCCGAACTGCGCCGCGTCGCCGACCTGATGCACCACGGCGGTCCCGACGCCCAGGGCGTCACCCACCGGGCCGACTGGGCGCTCGGCAACAACCGGCTGTCCATCATGGACCCCGAGGGGGGCGCCCAGCCCTACCACCTCGGCCGGATCACGGTGGTCTTCAACGGCGAGATCTACAACCACCGCGAGCTGCGGGAACGGCTGACCGGGCTGGGCTTCCACTTCGACGACCAGTGCGACGGGTCGATCCTGCCCGCGCTGTACCTGACCTACGGCGACCGGTTCGCCGAACAGCTGGACGGCATGTACTCCGTCGCGGTCATGGACCTGCGGTCCACACCCCGGATGGTGCTGGCCACCGACGACTCGGGCATGAAACCGCTCTACTACCACTGGGAACGTGCCGCCGGCCGCTTCCGGTTCGCCTCGGAACTGCCGGCCCTGCTCGGCTTCACCGGGGTTCGGGCCGAGGAGGACGAGACGGGTCTGGACGCCTACCTGACGTCCAAGACCCCGTTCGGGGACCGCACCATGTTCCGGGGCGTGCGGGTGCTGCCGCCCGCCGCGACCGCCGTGGTCAGCCACCGCGACGGACTGCGCATCAGGCACCGTCCGATGGCCCACGAGCAGGGCCTGCGCCCCGACGAGGGCCGCTCCCTGGAACAGGCCGGCGAGCAGCTGCGCGCCCTGCTGTCCGACGAGGTGGCCCGGCTGCTGGTGGCGGACGCCCCGGTCGCGGCCGTCACCTCCGGAGGGCTCGACTCCAGCCTGGTCACGGCGCTCGCGGCCCGGGCGCTGCGGGCCGGCGGCGGCCACGGCAGTCTGCACACCTTCAACATCGCCTACACCGGTACCTGGCCCAGCGACGAACGCGCCTACGCCGCCGAGGTCGCACGCGCCTCGGGCACCCGGCACCACCAGGTCGAGATCGACCCGGCGACCTTCCCGGACCTGATGGGCGACGTGGTGCGCCACCTCGGGCAGCCCAACGCCGACCCGATCACCCTGTCCACGTTCTCCCTCTTCCGCGCGGTGCGCGACGCCGGTTTCAAGGTCGCCCTCACCGGCGACGCGGCGGACGAACTCTTCGGCGGCTACGCCCGTATGACGCAGGCCGTCGCCGCGCACCACGGCTCGGACTGGGCCGAGGACTACCTCGACCACCTGGCCGCCGTCCCCCGGGCGCTGCGCGAGAGCCTCTACACCGACGAGTACGCCTTCGCGGTGCGCGCGGCCGGACCGGCCCTGCCGGCGGACATCCGGCAGATCCTGCGGAGCAGCCCCGGCACCCGGCTCCAGCGCATCGCCGCCGTGGAGCAGCGCTACCGGCTGCCCGCCTACCACCTGCGGCGCGTCGACCACCTGTCGATGGCCAGCTCCATCGAGGTGCGGCTGCCGTTCTGCCAGCCCTCCGTCGTACGCTTCGCCGCCACGCTGACCGACAGCCACCGGCTGGTGCCGGGTCTGGGCGTGAAGCGGGCCCTGTACCAGGCCGCGGGGGGGCTGATCCCGCGCAGTGTGCTCGACCGCCCCAAGCAGCCTTTCACCCTCCCGGTCACCGCGATGCTCGCGCCCGGCCAGCCGCTGTGGGCCCTCGCCCGCGACGTGCTGTCCCCCAACACGCTCCGCGCCGACGGCCGGATCCGCCCGGAGCGGGTGGCCGCGCTCTTCGAGGAGCAGGCCGTCCGGCCCGGCGACAGCGTCTCGTTGGCCCTGTGGTCGCTGATGTCGCACCAGCTGTGGCGCCAGGAGTTCTTCGCGACGGCGGCGACCACGGCCCCCGCCGCGCTGCGCACGGCGGACCGGGTTCTGCTGGAGGCGGCATGAGCGTCAGTCTCGCGCGGGCGCACGGCACCCCGTGCCCGACGGCCGTGGTCGACGCGCGCACCCTGCCCTCCTCGGAACCCGAACTCCTCGACCGGCTCACCCGGTTACGCATGGCCCTGGCCGACCACGGGGCCGCGGACGTCCTGAAGAACGCGCTCGTCCAGCCGTCCCGGCACCCCCTGTTCGACCTGGACTACCGGTTCGTCCAGTCGATGCCGGACCGGCTCGACAGCTTCGACCTGCGCGGCTCCTGCGGGCACTCCATCCTGGCCGCCGTGGAGGCGGCCGCCCGTACCGGCATGATCCAGCCTCTCGTGGCGGGCTGCCGGGTCCGCGTGAACGTGCTCAACAACGGGGACAACGTGGTGTGCGAGGCCGAGGAGACCTCCGCGGAGGGCACCCGCTTCACCGCCCACTTCCTGTGCTCGCCGGCGCGGCCGGTCAACGAGCTGCTGATCACCGGTGAACCGGTCACCGGCATCCGCTTCGAAGGGCGCACGGTCCCCGTCTCCCTGGTCTCTATGGGCAATCCGTACCTCTTCGTGAACGCCGCGGAACTCGGTGTCCGCACGGTCGAGGAGCTCTTCACCGACGATCCCGTCCTGTTCGACCGGATGAGCGGGCTGCGTCTCGCGGTGTGCCGGGAGCAGGGCTGGGACACGGCCGGCGCCTTCCCGAAGGTGGCGGCGCTGCTTCCCGACGGCCCCGGCGCCCTCGCCGTGCGCGCCATCTCCGTACCGTCCTGGCATCCGACCGTGGCCCTCACCGGTGCGACCTGCCTCGCCGCGGGGGCCGCCGTGGCGGGCACGATCCCGTACCTGCTGTCCGGTGCCGCGGACCAGCCGGAGGACGGCATGCTCGCCCTGCGCACGCCCGGCGCCACCGTCCGTGCCTCGGCCCGTACGACGGGCGGTCCCGGCGACCGCAGGCTCGCCTGGATCTCCGTCGCGGAGAAGCAGGTCGACTACCGCGGTCCCTTCCTTCCCGCCTCCACCTCCGAGGAGTTGTCATGGCTTCCGCTGACAGCCTGACCGTGGCCGACGTGCCGGCGCTCACCGAGCCGCCCGTCGCCCGGCCGGGCACCACGCTGACCGTCCCGCTGCGGGAGCGTCTCGCCGCCTGCGCGCGGACCGCGGACGCCACCGGCGAACCCGACCGGCCGGCACTGGCCCTGCTGCGCGAGTCCGGGCTGCTGGGTCTGGCGCTGCCGTACGAGTACGGCGGCTCCGGTGCCGACGCCCACGGTCTGAACACGGCCGTCGAACAGGTGGCGCAGGTCAACGCCTCCGCGTCGATCATGCTGTTCCAGCACTACGCGGTCAGCAGGCGCATCCTCGAACACGGCAGTCCGGCCCTGCGCCGCAGGCTGCTGCCCCGGCTCGCCCGGGGCGACTGGCTCGCCGCCTCCGCCTGGAGCGAGACGGGCGCGGGCGCGAACAAGAAGCACCTGTCCACCACCGCCCGCCGCACGTCCGACGGCGGCTGGGTCGTCGACGGCGCCAAGTCCTTCACCACCAGCGCCGGCCTCGCCGACATCTACCTGGTGCTCGCCCAGACCGAACAGGCCGCCGCGGACGCCGCTCCCGACACCGGTTACGGCGCGGCCGGCCAGACCTTCTTCCTGATCCCGGCCGACACCCCCGGCCTCGAGCCGGACACCTCGCTCCAGCTGACCGGCATGCGGGGGTCGGCGACCGGCTTCGTCTCCGTGCACGACTGCCGTGTCCCGGACACCGCACGGCTCGGGCCGGTCGGTACGGCCGCCTCGATCATCGCCGGGGTCCGGGACAGCGGCGCCACGCTCGGCGCCGTCTCCGTGGGGCTCGCGCAGGCGGCCCTCGACCTCGCCCACGAGCACGCCGCACGGCGGGGGCTGACGGCCCAGCAGGCCGTACGGCACCGTCTGGTCGACATCGCCTGCGAGGTGGAGGCGGCCCGGGCGATCGTCGAACGGACCGGCCGGCGTACGGCTCCCGACCCCGGGATCGCGACGCTGCATTCCAAGCTCTTCGCCGCCTCGGCCGCCGAACGCGTCGTCAACGCGGTCGAGCGGTTGCTGGGTTCGGCCGGCTATGTCGCCTCGCACGAGATCAACCGATACGGCCGCGACGCGCGCGCGGTCGCCCTGATGGGACCGACCAACGACCTCTGCAAGGAACTGGTGAGTCTGACGTGGAACAGGTGAAGCCCGTGTCCGCCGGCCGGCCCGCCGAGCTGATCGTCGAGGGCGGCCGCCTCGTGACCCCCGACGGCGTCCGCGACGCGACGGTGATCGTCCGTGACGGCCGGATCGCCGAACTGCCGGCACCCGGCGCGCCGTTGCCCCCGGGTCCGCGGATCGACGCCCGCGGCCAGTACGTGCTGCCGGGGCTGATCGACTCCCATGTCCACTTCCGCACCCCGGGCCTGGAGTACAAGGAGAACTGGGACCACGGCAGCCGGGCCGCCCTCGTCGGCGGTGTGACCACCGTGATCGACATGCCCAACACCCGCCCGCCGTCGCTCGACGAGGCCGCTCTGCTCGCCAAGGCCGAGCTGATCGAGGGAACTTCGTGGACCGACTACCGCTTCCACATGGGTGCCGACCCGGACCGTCCCGAGCTCCTGGCCGAGCTCGATCCGCGGATCGCGACCTCCGCGAAGATCTTCATGGCCGGCCACCACACGGCACCGGTGGTGTTCCGGGACGACGAGCAGTTGCGGCGGGCCTTCGCCGCGGCCGCGCGTGGCGGTGTCCGTCTGGTCCTGCACGCGGAGGACCAGCACGTCTTCGACCTCCTCGACGCGGACGCGGGGATCCCCGACTCGTACGGCCAGTACGAGCCGCACCGCCCCCGCTCGGGTGGCATCGTCGCGGTGGCCCAGGTCATCAGGCTGGTCCGCGAGTACGGCACGAAGGCCCACATCCTGCACGTGTCGTCGGCGGAGGAGGCCGACCTGCTGACGGCGGCGGCCGCCGAGGGGCTGCCCCTCACGTTCGAAGTGACCGGCCACCACCTGTCGTTCACGCACGACGACACCACCCGGCGCGGCCCGCGTACCCGGCTCTCCCCCGCCATCCGCGAGTGCCGGGACCAGAAACGGCTGTGGCGGGCCGTGCTGAACGGCGAGGCCGCCACGCTCGGCAGCGATCACGCGCCGCACACGGTCGAGGAGAAGAACCGTCCGCCGGCCGAGGCACCGCCGGGTCTGCCCGGCGTCCAGGAGCTGGCCACGGGTGTCTGGACCGGTCTGCTCACCCGCCGCACGGATCCGGACGAGGCCGCCGCGCACCTGGCCCGGCTGATGGGTGAGGGGCCCGCCCGCCTCTTCGACCTGCCGGGCAAGGGACGGCTCGAACCCGGGGCGGACGCCGATCTGGCACTGTTCGACCCGTCGGCGCGGTGGCAGTTCTCGGCTCGTGACGTGCGGTCGCTGTGCGGCTGGTCCGCGTACGAGGGCTGGACCTTCACCGGCCGCTTCACCACCACGGTGCTGGCCGGCCGCGTCCGCTGGGACATCCGTACCGGCTTCACCGGCCGTCCTGAGGGCCGCTGGCTGCGGGGCTCCGCACGGCCGCTGGAGGTGGCCCGGTGAGCCCGGCCCTGCTGGCCGACCAGACCTCGGCCACGACCGCCCCGGACCTCGCCGACTCCTTCCGCGCCGCCATGTCCGCCCTGGCCGCCCCCGTCACCATCGTCACCTGCTACGACGACCGGGGCAGACCGCGTGGCCTGACGGCGAGCGCCGTCAGTTCACTGTCGCTGGCCCCGCCGTTGTTCCTGGTCTGTCTCGACCGGGCCTCACGCACGCACGACGTGCTGACCGGGGCCGAGGACTTCGCCGTCCATCTGCTCGGCCCCGGCGAGGAGCACCTCGTCGACCGCTTCACGCAGCCGGCCGAGCAGCGCTTCGCCGGCCTTCCTCTCGGCGCGGGTCCCGACCGGGCCCCTGTGATCGCCGGCGTCTCCCTGGTGCTGCGCTGCGTCCGCCACCGGCTCCTGGAGGGAGGCGACCACACGATCCTGGTGGGCCGGGTCACCGAGGTGAGCGGCGAGCCCGCGCACGCCGGCGGCCTGCTCTGGCACCGACGCGGTTTCGCGCACGCGCGCCGCCCGTGACCGCGCCCGGGGGCCGTTGTCACCGTCGCGACGGTGACAGCGGCCCCCGGGCGTCGGTCGAGCCGGGCGTGGTCGGCGAGCGGCGGAGGTAGCCGGGGCACTCCACGAGGTGGTCGCCGGTGTCCGGGTCCGTGGTCGTCATGGAGAGGTGTGCGCCGAGGAGGACGGCGCGGGACACCCGCCGGCTTTCGGACGGCGAGGTGTCCGACTGCTGTCGTGCCGTACCGCGCGTCTGGGCCGGCCCAGGACGACTGCGGCCAGGACCAGGACCAGACCGCACAGTTGCCGTGCGTCCAGCGTCTCTCCGGCGACGGTGGTGCCGAGCAGGACGCCGGTGACGGGGTTGAGCAGTCCGATCAGGCCGACCGTCCCCGCCGGCAGGTGCCGCAGCCCGGTGAACCAGGCGACGAAGGCCAGCGCGGTGGCGATCAGGGCGACGTAACCGAACGCGAGGAGCGTCGGCGTCGTGAGCGCGGGCGGCGGGCCCTCCACGGCAGCGGCGGCCACGAGCAGGAACAGCCCGCCCGCGGTGAGCTGCCAGGCGGTCGAGGCGAGGACGTCGACGTCGGCGCTCCACTTCTTGGTCAGGATGTGCCCGAAGGAGGACACCAGCATGGCGGCGGCCGACGCGAGAACCCCCGGCACGCTCACCGCTCGCGTCCCGGTGAGCAGCATGAGGCAGACCCCGGTGAGTCCGATCGCGGCGCAGGCCAGGTGCGTCGCGTGCGGCCGCTCGGACATCAGAGGCCAGGCCACCAGCATCATCGCCAGCGGGGAGACCGCCATGACGGTCGAGGCGACGCTGGTCGGAAGCAGTTGGGAGGCGATTTACACGAGGACGAAGAACACGCTCATGTTGAGCAGTCCCAGCACCGCCGACCGCCACCACCAGGCGCCGCGCGGCCGTTGTCTGCGCAGGGCGAGCAGGACGAGGCCGGCGGGCAGGGCCCGCAGGGCGGCGCCGGTGAGCGGCCGGTCGGTGGGCAGGAACTCGTGAGTGACGTAGTAGTTGGTCCCCCAGGCGACCGGTGCGACGGCGGTCACGGCCACCCAGCGCAGATTAGCTTCCATGGAAGCCAATATAGCTTCCCGGGAAGCTATCATGGGACGCATGGAGCACGGTGAACCGATGGACCGCGTGGCCCGCATCCAGGCCGACTGGCGCCGCGAGCGCCCCGACCTCGACGTCAGTCCCCAGGGCGTGATCGGCCGGCTGCATCGTCTGGCCGACCGGCTGACGGAGGAACTCTGCCTCGTCTACGCCCAGTACGGGCTGAGCGAGGGCGAGTTCGACGTCCTGTGCGCGCTGCGCCGCGCGGGAGATCCCTACGAGCGGGCGCCCGGTGAGCTGGCCGCGCACACCATGGTCACCACCGGCGCGATGACGAAGCGGATCGACCGTCTGGAACGGGCCGGGCTCGTGACCCGCCGCCGTTCGGACGACGACCAGCGCGGCCGGATCGTCGCCCTCACCAGGCCCGGTCGTGAGCTGATCGACCGGGCATTCGACGACCACATGCGCAACGAGCGCCGCCTGCTGGACCTGCTGACGCCCACCGAGGCCGGGGCGCTCGAAACACTCCTCACCACCTGGCTCGCCGGCATGGAGCATCCGCAGTCGCCGCGGTCGTAGCGGGGCGGTACGACCACTCCGCCCTCCTGCGCTCCGAGCCGCTGTACCAGCCGCTGTTCGCGCAGCGCGCCCGCCGGTTTGTAACAGCCGGGCACACCGCCTTCGGTGGGCGGCCGCAGGCCGAGATCGGACGGAGCGTCAATGACGACGGGACGACGCATCCGGCCGTTTTCACCGCGCCAGACCGCACGAGCCACAGCATTTCGGCAGTACGGACGTCGCCGTGCCCCGGTCCGCCGACGCGTTTCCTATGGTTCTGGTGTCGGCAGGGGCGGTATCCGCTGCCCGAACGAGGGAGATGACATGGCTGATCCGGAAGCCGCTCTGGTGATGACGGCGGCCACGACGGTCGTGGCTGCCATGGCCACCAGCGCCTGGCAGTCCGTACGCGACGGTGCCGTACGCCTCTTCCGGCGGGCCGGCGACGACCACCGGCGTTCCGCGCTCACGCAGTTGGACGAGGACGCCGCACTGGTGTCGCGGTCGGAGGACGCCGCCCGTGCGCGCCAGGCGCTGGCGGCCGCCTGGGAGTTGCGTCTTGCCGACCTGATCCGCCGGCATCCGGAAGTGCGGGACGAACTGCGGGATTTCGCGGAGCAGGCAGCCGCCGCGTCGGCGCGGTCCGAGCGGGCCTGGGTGCAGACGAACGTCGCCCGCGACGGCGGCCGTGTCTTCGCGGCGCAGGGCGGCGATGTCGTCGTCCACCACACGCCGCCCCAGCGTACGGAGCCTCCGTCGCCCGGGAGCGACGGGTGACCGGCGAACCGGCGGGCGCCCGCCAGGTCGTACAGGTGGAGAGCGGTTACGGGTACGGCGCGGTCGGCGCCTCCGTGCACGTCTTCCAGGACCGGGGGCCGGTGTACCTGCTGACCGAGCACCGCCCACCGCAGCCCGCCGGGGCCGAGTGGCTGCCGGCGCAGCCGAGCCGGATGCTCGACGCCCGTCATCAGGTGGTGGAGTTCGCGGGCCGTCGAATGGAGCTCGACGACCTGGCCGAGTGGCGGGACTCCGCGGCTCGGCGGCTGTCGGTGCGCTGGCTGCACGCCCCGGGCGGGCAGGGCAAGACACGGCTCGCCGACGAGTTCGCGGCCCGCAGCCAGGCCGCCGGGTGGAAGGCGGTCGACGCCCTGCACGGGCCGACGGCGGGGATCGTGCCGTCGCCGGGCAGCCAGGATCTGCGGTTGCGTCATGAGCGCGGGCTGCTGCTGGTGATCGACTACGCCGACCGCTGGCCCACCTCACACCTCAAGTGGCTTTTCGGCAACGCCCTGTTGCACCAGTCCGTCCCCACCCGAGTACTGCTGCTCGCCCGGTCCGCCCAGCCGTGGCCGGTGCTGCGCGCCGCCCTGACGAAGGTGGGGGCCGACGGCCGGGCCCAGGCGCTGGCGCCGCTGTCCGACGGGATCGGTGAGCGCGAGCGGATGTTCACCGCGGCCCGGGACTGCTTCGCCGCCGGTTACGGTCTCACCGCACCCACGGAGGTGCGGGTACCCGGTTCGCTCTCCCTGCCCGAGTTCGGCCTCGTGCTCGCCGTGCACATGGCAGCCCTGGCCGCGGTCGACGCCCACGTGCACGGCGTACGGCCTCCCGAGGACCTGGCCGGCCTGTCCTCGTATCTGCTGGCCCGGGAACAGGACCACTGGCAGGTGCTGTACGAGGCCGCGGAAGAGGGCAAGGACTACGCCACGCGTCCGGCCGAGATGGCGCACACCGTCTTCGTCGCCGCCCTGACCGGCGCGCGGACCTACGAACGTGGCGCCGCGCTGCTGCGGGGCCTCGACCTGCGCTCCGACCCCTACCGGAGGCTGACCGACCACGCCGTCTGCTACCCGCCCACCGACCCCGGCACGGCCCTGGAACCCCTGTATCCCGACCGGCTCGCCGAGGACTACCTGGCCCTCGCCTTCCCCGGCCATTCCGTCGCGGGCGAGCATCCTCCGGTCCCCTGGGCCGCGTTCACCGCTCAGGCGCTCGCCGCGCGCACGGCGCAGGGCGAACCGCCCGCACACATCAGCCGCCTGATCACCTTCCTCGCGTCCGCCGCCGGGCCGGGCCGCTGGCCTCACCTGGCGCCGCACCTCGGTGCGCTCGTCCGGGCCGATCCGGCCCTCGTGGTCGCGGCGGGCAGTGCGGCGCTCACCGCGGTCGCGAACGTCACCGCCCTGGACCCCGCCGTCCTGGAAGCCGTCGAGGCGCACTTTCCGCGCGGCCGGGACGCGGACCTGGACCCGGGCGTCGCGGCCGTCGCCGCGCGCCTGGCCCGGCACCGTCTGGCCGACGCCACGAACCCCGTCGACCGGATCCACGTCAACATGACGCTGGCCGGCCGGCAGTCGCACGCCGGCCTCCACGAGGACGCCCTCGCCGCCCAGGACCAGGCCGTGGCACTCCTCGAAGAACTCGTCGCACACGAACCGCGGTCGGCCGAACCGGTGTTGGCGGTGACGCTGAACGACCGCGGCGTCACCCTGCTGGCGCTGAGACGCTGGAGGGCCGCCGTGGCCGACGAGCGACGGGCGGCGGACCTGTACCGGCGGCTGGCGCTGTCCGATCCGCGGACGTACGAGCCGTCGCTGGCCGTGGCGCTGTCCCATGTCGGCGTCGGGCTCTCCCACCTCGGCCGGCACCAGGAAGCCCTCGACGCGGAACTGGAGGCGGTGGAGATCCTCGAGCGGTTCGCCGCGGCCGAGCCGGGGAGGTACGAGTCGGAACTCGCCGCATCGCTGTCCAACCTCGGCACCCGCCTTTCCGAAGCGGGCAATTGGCAGGACGCGCTGCCCGCCGCCGAGAGGTCCGTGGCCGTCCGCCGTCGACTGGCCCGGGACGATCCCGGTCAGGAACTGCCCGGACTGGCCCGCTCGTTGTCCAACCTGGGGCAGCGGCTGCGGGATCTGGGGCGCTGGGAAGAGGGCCTGGGCGCCGAACAGGAGGCCGTTGAGATCTTCGAACAGCTCGTCAGGGCCAACCCGGCCGCCTACGAGACGGCCTTCGCCCGGTCCGTGGCCAACCTGGCCACCCATCTCGCCCACTGCGGCCGGCACCTGGAATCCCTGGCCCGTGCCGAGCAGGCCCTGGTGATCCGGCGCCGCCTGGCCGAGGCCGCGCCGGACGCCCACGGCCTCGAACTCGCTGAATCGCTTGCCGGGTTCGGCTCCGCGCTCGCCGAGGTGGGGCGGCACGAGGAGGCACTGACCTCGGCCACCGAGGCCGTCCGCCGTCTGCGCGACCTCACCGAGACCGAGCCTGCGGTCCACCGGGACCGCCTGGCGCGCGCCCTGGCCACCTTCGCCAAGGTCAGCCTCGACGGCGGCCACGACCTGGCCCCGGCCCTGACCGCGTCCGACGACGCGCTGGAGATCTACCTCGAACTGCGCGCCCAAGACGGCCGCGCCTACGAGCCGTTCATCGCGGCCGTCCTCGGCGTGCACGCCGACCTGCTCCGCGCGGCGGGCAGAACCGTCGAGGCGGACGCGCTCCACCGGTTCCTCCGCACCGGCGACCCGACGGAGATGACCGGCATGATGTTCCCGCTCCGTCCCCGCCCGCCGCGCCGACGGCCGGAGTAGAACCACTCACCTTGGGCCGCCCGCAACGGCGTTGCCGTCACCCGTACCGGTGGCCGGACGCGCGCGCCGCGGTCCACGTGCTCCGTCGTTCCGCCAACCTGGGCCCATGCGCTCTCCCATCACGCTTGCCGCCGCGCTGGCCGCCGCGCTCTTCGCCGGCGGATGCGTCTCCGTCGGTTCCACGGACGGGAGACCACCCGTCCACCCGGCCCCGGCCGCGGTGCGCGCGGCCTCCCCCGACCTCGCGGAGCCCACCCAGGCCTCGGGGCGCACGGCGTTCGTGGAGACCGCTCAGGACGCGGCACCCACGCGGCGCCCGGCGAAGCGCCGGACGGCGGGCTCGCGTCACGACAACGAGGCGGTACCGGCGCCCCGTCGACCGGGACCGCGGAGCACTGCCCGCGGGCCGCGGCAAGCCGTCCGCCGGCCGCGGCAGCCCCAGCCTCTGTCCGCCCCCGGGCACCGCACGCGGCCGCGACCCGCCGCCACCCGGCATGCGCCTCACCGCCGTGCCCGTTCGCAGGCACAGCCTGGTCCGACCTATGACCTGCGCACCGTCTGCGGCTGGTCGGACGGGGTGGTCGCGCCGTCCGTCCGGTCCTTGTGCGACACCTACGCACGCTGAGCGACCGTCCCCCCATCGCGTCCTTGCAACCCGCCGTCCACTCCGCCCAGCGGAGTGGACGGCCGCTTCTTACCTCACGTACGACAACCCGCCCTGCCTTCCCGTCATCTCTAGGAGGGGCGCCTGACGCGTGGGAACCGAGCGGGGCGACGAGGAGCGAGAGTGAGAGAGCGTGTCGGCCATCAGCCAGCGGGTGCACCTGGTGCTGCTCACCGCCTGGACAGTCCTCTGGTTCGCCGTGGTCCAGCCGCACGGGGGCTTCTCCTGGCACTACCTGCGTACGGGTGGGGAGTTGCTCTACGCGGGAACGGACCGGGCGGACGGCGGCCTGAACCTGTACGCCCACCACCCCGAGCTCCAGATGGGTCCCGTCAGCTTTCTCGCGGCGGGCGTGTTCAACCCTTTCCCCGAGCCCGTCGGGCAGTTGCTGGCCGCCGGTGTGATGTCCCTGCTCGGTCTGCTGATCCTGGTGGTGGCCGGACGCAGCGCCGCCTGGCATCTCCTGGGCACGGGCACCAACCACCAGCGGCTGCGGCAGCGGGTGTTGATCGCGGGCCTGGCCTTCATCCCGATGTGGATCGAGGTCGCCGTCCGCTTCGGCCATCTCGACGACGTCCTGGCGCTCTTCTTCACCGCCCTCGCCGTTCGCGCCGTCACCCGCGGCAACCCGGCCGCGACGGGCGTCTTCCTGGCCCTGGCCGTGGACTCCAAACCGACCGCGCTGGCCTTCCTGCCGCTGCTGCTCGCGCTGCCGAGGGGACAGTGGCTGCGTGCGGGGCTGTGGTGCGCGGCGCTGGTCGCGCTCGCCTGGCTCCCGTTCCTCCTCGACGCACCGCAGTCGCTGACCGCGGCCCGGTTCACCATTCCCAACCAGCCCGCGTCCGCGCTGCACTGGCTCGGCGTCGACGATCCGCGGACCCCGCCCTGGGACCGGCCCGCACAGGCCACGACAGGGCTCGTGCTGGGGTGCGTCGCGGTCTGGCGGGGCCGCTGGGCCGCCGTGGTCCTGCTCGGTGCCAACGCCCGGATCGCCCTGGACCCCAGCGTCTACACGTACTACACCGCCTCCGTCCTGCTGGGCACGCTGCTGTGGGACGTGATCGGACAGCGGCGGCTGGTGCCCTGGTGGAGCTGGATCGGTCTGATCACCCTGTACGGCGCGGTCTTCGCCGTCCCCGGTGACGCGGCGCGCGGCCTGATCCGCCTGGGTTTCGTCATCGTCTCCACCGCGTACGTCCTGCTCTGGCCGGTACACGACCGCCGCCGACGCCCCCCGTCCGCCGGCGGTCAGGCAGCCACCGGCCAGACCCTGCACACGGCGAACGGCTGAGTCTCTCCGGGACGGCGGCCGGAACGGCTTGTTCACCGTCTACGCAGCTCAGACACGCTGCGATAGCGTCCGGTTGTCATCCGGTCCGGACAGGACGCCGGCGACATCGGGGGCGTGGTCGCTCAGCGCCCGGCCGGGGAGGTGCCGTGCGCGGGGAGTTCGGTGTGGTGCCCGCTCGGGCGGACCACTATCAGGTTCGGCCGGGGCTGATGGCCTGGCTCCAGCGGCCGGCACGCACCGGGGAGTCACAGCAGCGTGTCGTGTGCGGGACGGGCGGAGTCGGCAAAACCCAACTGGTCGCCCAGTACGCCCGCGATCTCTACGACCACGGCCAGGTGGACGTACTGGTGTGGGTGAACGCCACGTCCCACTCCGCGGTCGTCGACGCCTTCGCGGCCGCGGCGGCCGGGCTGCTGGGTGCGGGACGCGACGACCCCCGGGCGGCGGGCATGCTGTTCCGTGACTGGCTGAAGCGGCCACCGGGGACGGCCCGGTCACGGCCGGGCGCGCGATGGCTGGTGGTGCTCGACGACGTCCCCCATGCCGGTGCCCTGAAGGACCTGTGGCCCCCCGAGGTCCCGCACGGGCGGACCCTGATCACCACCCGTAACCGTGACGCCGTCTTCCTGAGTGGTGGACGCACCCGCGTCGACGTCGGCCGGTTCACCCTGGAGGAGGCCGTCGAGTACGTCACCGCCGCACTCGGACGCCACGCCGTGCCGGGGGCGGCCCGGGAGGTGGCGGCACTGGCCGAAGATCTCGGCCGGCTGCCGCTGGCTCTGTCGCAGGCCGTCCCCTACATGGTCAACCGAGGGCTCGACTGTGCCGCCTACCGGGCTCGTCTGGCGAACCGGAGCAGGTCGCTCGACGACGTGCTGCCCACCGGGACCGGGCTGCCCGACAACCAGGCCCTCACCGTGGCGGCGGCATGGGACCTGTCCATCGACCTCGCCGACCAGCAGCCGCCCCGAGGGCTGGCCCGGCCCCTGCTCCACCTGCTCGGCATGCTCGACCCCAACGGCGTTCCCGAACCGGTTCTGCTGAGCGCACCTGCCCGGCGCTATCTCAGCGGTCATGCCACTCCCCCGTCCAGAGCCGGTCACGGCCGTGACATCGCCGACGCCGAGGACGCGGCCGACGCCCTGGCGAACCTGCGTCAGTTCAGTCTCGTCGAACACGGTCCCCGAAGCGGCGGCCGAACAGCCCGTGTCCATCAACTGATCCAGCGGGCCGTCACGGAACGGCTTTCCGCCGAGGCCGGCGCCCTGTGCGCCCGGAGCGCGGCGGACGCGCTGCTGGACGTGTGGCCGAGCGGCGAACGTGACGTGGACCTGGCCGCCGCGCTGCGCTCCAACACCGCCGCCCTCCGCAGGTGTGCCGAGGACGCCTTGTACAGCCCGGACGCGCACGCCGTGCTGTTCCGGGTGGGCACCAGCCTCGGAGGGGTCGGCAGGGCCGGTGAGGCACGCGACCACTTCCAGAGCCTGGCTCGGTCCGTGGAACGACGCCTGGGTGCTGAGCACCCGGACTTCCTGATCGCACGCGGTTATCTGGCCTACTGGCAGGGAGAGGGCGGAGACGCCACCGGAGCCGTGGCCGAGCTCGAGGCACTGCTGCCCCGTATGGAGAGGACACTGGGCGCCGATCACCCCGAGACCTTCGGCATGAGGCACAGTCTGGCCTATTGGCGCGGACAGGCCGGAGATGCCGCCGGTGCCGCCGACGCCTTCGCCGAACTGCTGAAGGACCACCAGCGCGTCCAGGTCGATGACCACATCGGCACGCTCACCGTCCGGCACGAGTGCGCCCGATGGCGGGGAGAGGCGGGGGAACCGGAACGAGCCGTGAGCGACTTCGCAGAGCTCCTGTCCGACGCCACGGTCAAACTGGGCGCGGACCATCGCATCACCCTCGCCACCCGTCACAGCCTGGCCCGCTGGCGGGGGGAGACCGGGGACGCGCGTGGCGCCGCCGCAGAACTGGCCGAACTGCTCCCGGACCTCGTACGTGTGATGACGGCCGGCCATCCCGACACCCTCAGCGCCCGCAACGACCACGCCCGCTGGCTCGGCGAGGCGGGCGACGCGTCGGGGGCGGCCGCCGCCCTGGCCGAGCTGGTCACCAGGATGGAGAAGAAGCTGGGCGAACTCCATCCGCACACCCTCGTCACCCGGCACAGGCTCGCCCACTGGGTGGGCACAGCGGGAGACCCGCAAGCGGCCGCCGAAGCACTGGAGGGCTTGCGGCCGGACATGCTCGAAGCACTGCACGAGGACGATCGCCGGGTCCTCGCGGTCCGGCAAGACCTCGCGTACTGGCACGCGGAGACCGGCAACCTCAGCCAGGCGGTGGCAGAACTCTCCGAACTGGTCGACGACATGGGGCGCGCCCTGCCGGCAGACGATCCCGACCTGTTCACCGCCCGGTACAACCACGCCCGCAGGCTCGGGCAAACAGGGGGCACCGCCCTGGCCCTCGCTGTGGCCGAGCTGATTCAGTTGCTGTCCGACATGGACGGTGCGCTGCCCCCGGACGCCCCTCTCGCAAAGGCCGCCCGGACCCTCCTGGCCGGCCTGCGCGGCCTCTCCCCCGAGGCGGAGTGAACGCATTCCTGCCGGAGGAGCCGGGCGCACCGAAGCGGCCGATGGCCGATGCCGGCCCGATCCGGACTTGGTGGTGGCCTCACGGAAGGTAACTTGGACGTATACGTGCAGGCCACCGCCGAAGCACTGGCCGACCCCGATCCGTGGCGCGGCTTCACCGGCTACATCGAGGCGGTCTGCGCGATGCAGGCCGCCGACCGCGGTTTCGCGGACGTCCTGACGATGAGCCTGCCCGGGGCCGAGGCTCTGGAGTCGTCCCGCGCCGAGGCGTACCAGGGTTTCCTGGAACTCATCGCCCGCACCAAGGACAGCGGAGACCTGCGCGAGGACTTCACCAGCCGGGACCTGGTCCTGCTGCTCATGGCCAATGCCGGGGTGCTGAGCGCCACCGGCGAGGCCGCCCCCGACGCCTGGCGCCGACCGGTCGCGTGGATGATCCAGTCCTTCAAGGCGCCCGCCCGCGGCCCGCTGCCGGACCCGCCGGAGGACGCCGCCCTGTACCGGGCCATGCGCCGCACCAGCCTCGGCGCCACCTCACCCGAAGCCGGGAAAGGGCGCTGACCGCCGGCTCGGCGGGGCCGCGTCCGGTCAGTCGAGCCGCACCCCCGTGCGTTCCGCCAGGGCGTGCAGGAGCCGGTCCTGGACCCCGGGATCGCGGGCGGCGGGATGCGGATCCCGGGTGCGCTGGTGGTACCAGTGACCGCCGGTGGACGGCGTGATGCCGTCCTGGACGGCCAGCCGGACGTGGGTCCGATGGCCGGCCGCCAGGTCGTCGGTCGCGCCGGGGGCCGGGAGCTCGATTTCTCCGTCCGACCAACCGGTGCCCAGCACGTCGGAGGCGGCCAGCAGAGCGGGGATCAGCTCCGGGTCGGGCTGCCCCGGCGTGGCCACCAGGGTGCCGTCGGCGTACGGGATACGGGCCTTCTCGGCCTGGGTGCCGATCCCCCCGTGGACGAACTCGGCGTGCACGCACTTGGACTGGAAGCCCGCCCGGCAGATCTCGCAGGTGTTGTCGGAGATCACGAAGGAGCCGACCACGAAGTCACCGGCCCGGACGTTCTTCACCTCCGAGCCGACCTCCTCGACCACGCCGACGTACTCGTGCCCCATGAGCGTGTGGTCGGCGGGCTCGACACCGCGGTACGGCCACAGGTCCGACCCGCAGATACAGGTCGCGCTGAGCTTCACGACCGCGTCGGTCGGCTCGACGATCTTCGGATCCTCGCGCTCCTCCACCCGGACGTCCCCGGCGCTGTGCATCACTACTCCACGCATGTCTGCGTCTCCTCGCTTCGTACTCCTCATGGGCGCCGATGGCTCGGGCCCGAGGCATCGCTGCAGTTCAGGGCGGCTTCCGAGTCCATGGTCCATGGGGTCGGCGGCGGCTGCACGTCCGGGAGACTTCGCCTCCCGCGGGCGGGGAAGGCCGGGCTTGTCGGGGGTACCAGGTCAACCTCCCTCCGTCGCGGCACGCCACTGCCGTGGAGGGCATGAACCAGCCAGGCGGCAGCCGCGCCGGCATCCGGGACTTCCTCGTCAGCCGGCGGGCCAGGATCACACCGGAGCGCGCCGGACTGCCCGGCGGCAGCCGACGCCGCGTCCCGGACCTGCGGTGCGAGGAGGTCACCGTCCTGGCCGGAGTCAGTACCGAGTGGTACACCCGGCTGGAGAAGGGTCACCTCGGTGGCGTGTCCGAGGACGTCCCGCACGCCGTCGCCCGCGCGCCGCGCCTGGACGAGGACGAACGCCCCTACCTGTTCGACCTGGCGAGGGCCGCGCGGCCGGCCGGCCGCACGCCCCGGCGCCGCAAGACCGTCGACCTCCCGCCCGGGGTGGCCGTCGCCCTCCCGCCCCGGGTGGCCGTCGGCCTCCCGCCCCGGGTGCAGTGGCTGCTGGACTCCATGACCCTGTCCGCGGCCCTCGTCACCGACGACCGCCCGGACATCGTGGCCGCACACCGGAACGACGGCGTCGGCCGCGCTCCGTCCACGTTGCCTCAGGCACCCTGCGGCGGTCAGGGGTGCTGTCCGCCGTGGGTGAGGAGGACATGGGTGAGGCTCGCCCGGTTCGCGACACCGAGCTTCCGGTAGATCTGTCCCAGGTGGGTCTCCACGGTACGCACGCTGAGGAACAGCGCCTCCGCCACCCGGTGGTTCGTCATCCCCTGGCTGACCAAGCGGGCTATCTCCCGTTCCCGGCCCGACAACAGGGCCCAGGGCCCCTGTGGCGCCGACGGCCGGGTCCGGTTCGCGAGTTCCTGGCGCCGGCTCGTGACCGTGTCGGCGAGCCGTGCCGAGCCGCACCGGCCTGCCAGCGCCTCGGCCCGGTCGAGCCAGTCGGCCACGTCCTGCGTGCGTCCCGCGCCCAGCGCCACCCCGGCCGCGTCCAGCAAGGTGCGGCAGAGTTCGACGCGTTCCTCACCCGCGGCGAATCCCTCGACGGCCTCCCGCGCGCTGCGCAGGGCGCTGTCGACGTCCCCCCGTACGGCGTGGTCCCACATCCGTGCCCGCTGCGCGAACGCCCGTCGGCCGGCCGACGGGAGCTGCCCGGCGCAGGACTCGGCCAGCTCCGCCCAGTGCGCGGTGGCGGCCGGATCCGACACGGCGGCAGCCGCCCTGGCCAGCGCGTCGCACCAGCGTGGCTTGCGCCAGCCCGCCACGCGGGAGAGCTCATCGCCCCCGGCGGCGTCCAGCAGCAGCCAGCGGGCGTGGGCCGGGTCCGACCCGCCCGCGTGCAGGGCGAGTTCGGCGTGGAAGCAGCGAACGGAGATGGCCCAGGCGGCCTGCGAACCGGCCACGATGTCCAGCGCCCGGTCGGCCGACGCCCGCCAGGCCTCCTGGTCGCGCGTTCCACCCTGCCAGAACAGGGTCTCCGCCCGGACCATCGCGATGATCGCCGCCGTCACCGGGGCACCGTCGCCCGCCAGGATCGCGTCGGCACGGTCGAGTGTGGCCAGTGCGGCGCGCAGCCGCCCGGACCGCAGCTGGGTGTTGGAGAGGACCGTGAGGATGTCGGGTTCGATGTAGACCTGGCCGGTGCGCCCGCACAGCGCGGCGGCCCGCTCCAGATGGCGTTCGGCGTCGTCGAGCCGTTCCAGCATCCCCTCGGTCATGCCCAGTTGGAGCAGCGCGTCCAGGTTCGTCGACAGCAGCAGATCACCGGCCGCGTCGACGAGTTCGGCGGCGGTCGTGGCCTGCCGGCGTGCGGTGTGCTGGTCGCCGAGGAACAGGGAGGCGAGAGCCGCCTGTGCCAGGGCGTGGGACTCGCCGACCCGGTCGCGGTGGCCCCGGGCCAGCGCGGCGGCCGTCTCGGCGTGGTGCCGGGACGACTGGTGGTCCCGCACCGTGTAGGCGTGGTCGGCCAGTTCGACGTGCAGGGCGGCGGCGGTGGCGCCGTTGTGTTCGGTCAGGGCGGCCAGCCCGGCCCGGGCCATGGCTCCCGCCTCCGTGTGCCGGCCGCGGTGGCGTTCCAGCCGGCTGGAGTCGGCGAGTGCGGCCGCTTCGTCCGAGCCGGTGATGGCGGACCGCAGCGTGTCCAGCAGGGCGCGGGCGTCGGCCGCCTTGCCGCTCAGCATCCGGGCCCGGGCCAGCAGGACATGAGCCTCGTACCAGTGTTCCGCTCCGTCGGACAGCAGCGTGACCGCCGCCTCCAGGTGCTCGACGGCCGCCGACGGGGAGTCGTACAGCTCGCTCCGGGCGGCGCTGATGAGCGTGGTGGCGTGGTCCGGCCTGCTCGGGTCGGCGACCTGGGCGACATGCCGGGCGCGCAGGGTGACGGGCGCCGTGCGTCGGGCCAGTTCGGCATCGGCCCGCCGGTGCATGCCGTGCCGCAGGCTCGGCGGCACCCGCTCGTACACGACCTCGCTCAGGGCGCGGTGTCTGATGGCGAGCTGCGGCGCGCGCTCGGCCGGGCGGACGAGATCGAGTCGGGTCAGTTCGTCCAGCGCGCCGAGCGTCGTCGGCATGCCGAGGTCCGCCACCGCGGCCAGCAACTCCGGCTGGAACGGGCCGCCGAGGACGGCCGCGGCACGTAGGGCGACGAGCGCGTGCTCGCCAAGTCCGGCCAGCTCGCCCAGGATCGCTGTCACGGCCTGCTCGTGTGCCGGGCCCCGCGTGCCCAGCGCCTTGAGGTACAGCGGATTGCCCAGGGCGCCGTCGTAGAGGGTGTCCGAGCGTGAGTGATCGCCCAGCAGTTCCGCCGCCTCCTGACGGGTGAGCGGGCCGAGGGGCACTGCGGAGAACGGACCCGCCGACGTCGCCCGCGCCAGCAACTCGGCGTACTGGGCCGAGAGTTGCCGGGGGCGGTAGCCGAGGAGACAGAGCGTCGGGGTGGTGGCGGCGGACCGCATGGCCCGTTCCGCGTGGACGATCCGCTCCTCCGACAGGACGTGCAGGTCGTCCACCACGACGACCAGGGGTGCGTCCGGACGAGGCTCCGCGTCGGCGACCGCCGCCACGGACACGACCGGGATTCCGTCGGCTCGGGCGCGGGCCGCCACAGCGGTCAGGAGGGTGGTCTTGCCGACGCCGGGCTCACCGGTCACCGCGACGACCCGCCCGGAACCGGCCCGCAACTCCCCCAGCGCCTTCAGGAGTTCGCCGGTCTCTGCGGTGCGTCCCACGAACGCGGATGCCTCCGCGTCGGACGCGGACAGACCGCCGTACTGCGGATCATCAGCCATGACCGAAGCGTAGTCGGGCAAACCGGCAGGCGGAGACAGTGGTGACCAAGCCCGCACCCAGCCGGTCCGCGAACCTCTCTCTCGGTTACGTGGTTTCACGGATGCCGAGGCCGGGGCCGTGCGGCATACGGTGCGCATGAGGCCCGTGCGTCACACGCCCGGCCCACCTGCCCGGAGCCCCCCGGGCAGCCCGCTCACGACTCCACGGGGACTCACATGCGTATACGTGCAATGTCGGCCGCTCTGCCCGGTGCCGTCGCCCTGTCCGTGCTCGGCCTTCCGGCGGCCGCCCAGGCGGCGGCGCGGCCGGGGACGACGGCAGGCCTCGGCTCCTTCGTCACCCGCTCTGCCCACCCCGACACCTCACTGGGCAGCATGAAGTTCTCCAAGGCGGTCATCAACGGCGGCAAGGACATCGTGCTGGGCACCACCACCAGGCAGTCGGTCACCGTGACGTACACGGCGACCAGTTCGAGCGGGGTCGCCCTCACCGAGGCCTTCCTCTGGCAGGGCACGGACAGTTCGAGCGAGGACACGATCACCGGCTCCCTGGGTACCGACGACGACCCCGACTGCACCGAGTCGACCACCCAGACCGGCGTCTACGCCTGCAAAGCCGTCTTCCACATCAACGCCGCGTCCGACCTGAAGAACAACGGTGCCGCGGGGACCTGGAAGCTGTTCCTCGGCGGATACGACCTCTACGCCGACGCCAGTTACAACGACGACGTCGCCACCACGCGGATCAAGAAGACGTCCAAGCTGACCGCGAACGCCACCCCGGAGCCGGTGAAGAAGGGCAGGACCATCACGGTCACGGGCGGTCTGAAGCGCGCCGACTGGAACAGCGGCACCTACACCGGTTACGCCGGGCAGAGCGTGCTGCTCCAGTACCGCAAGAAGGGAAGCACCACCTACACCACCCTCAAGAAGGTCACGACCGGCACCGGTGGCTCGCTCAGGACCACCACCAAGGCCACGGCCGACGGGTACTACCGCTTCTCCTTCGCCACGAACACCACCACCGGCGCCTCGACCGCGGCGGGCGACTACGTCGACGTCAAGTAGGAGCGGCCCGATTGACGGACGGCCCTTGGGCGGGCGATGAGTTCCACGAACGCGGGGGTCTTACCGAGCGGCCGAAGCTGTCGAGGAGCGAGGAGACCCTGGCGTGGACGACATCGTGGTTCAGAAGATCATCCGGCCGGAGCGCGTGCTGTCGGGTCCGTGGCTGGAGGTGATCGCCTCGAACCTCGACTACCACCGCGCGACCTTCCTGTGGAAGTGCGAGGGCCTGTCCGAGGCGCGGCTGCGGCAACGGCCCCTGTGCTCGTCGGCGTTGACCCTGCTGGGGCTCATGCGCCACCTCCAGGGCGTCGAGCGGGCCTGGTTCCAGCGGACGTTGGCGGCCACGCCCCCTCGCTTCTTCCCGTACCGGACCTACGTCACCGCCGCCGGTGACGAGTGGTACGACGAGTCGGACCCGACGCCGGCCAGGGACGTCTACGAGGACTACCTTGAGGCGTGCGAGGAGTCGCGGCAGCTGTTCGCACGGGTGACCGCCGATCCCGCACGCCTCGTGCCGAACCCGGAGTTCGGCGACACCGACGTCCGGTTCGTCCTGGAGCACGTGGTCGAGGAGTACGCCCGTCACGTCGGCCACGCGGACCTGCTCCGCGAAGCCGTCGACGGTGCCGTCGGAGAGTGACCCCGCCCTCGCCTCGTCAGGCGGGCGGTCGGCAGGGGGCGGGGGTGGAGGCGGCCGGGCTGGCCGCGCGCGTCGTGGATCCCGACGACCGTGATCGGCGGCGGCCGGCGGTCCGCCCCACCCTGCTAGAATGTCGGCCAGCAGGAGAGCCTTCTCGGTGCGGATGATGATCCGCCGGGGAGGTTTTTTTCATGCCCGGCGCCCTGCCTCGACCCACGGCGGCGCGCCACCGGTTCCCCGTTCCCGCCCGCAAGAGGAGCCCATGCCGTGAGCACACGGACCGACACCACGACAACTGCCGGAAGCTGGCGGCTCGGTGACCTGACCGTCAACCGCATCGGGTTCGGCGCCATGCGCCTGACGGGTACCGCACCCTTCGACCACGGCGTGCCGCGTGACCGCGAGCAGTCGATCAGTGTGCTCCGGCGGGCGGTCGAGCTCGGCGTGAACCACATCGACACCGCCGCGTTCTACTTCTCCGCGACGCGCTCCGCCAACGAGCTGATCAACCGGGCCCTGGCACCGTACCCGGAGGACCTGGTCATCGCCACCAAGGTCTGGCCGGGCCGCGACCCCTCGGGCGCGTGGTGGTGGGCCGCTCCGGAGCAGTTGCGCGGCCAGGTCGAGGAGAACCTCCGTCAACTCGGCCGCGATCACCTGGACTTGGTGAACCTGCGCGTGCCACCGAGCCGGCAGGCCGAATCGATCAGCGAGCACTTCGGGGCGTTGGCCGAGCTGCGCGACGCCGGGCTGATCCGCCACCTCGGCATATCCAACGTGACGGCCCGTCAACTGACCGAGGCCCGTGCCATCGCCCCGGTCGTCTGTGTGCAGAACCCGTACGGGATCGGCGCGACGAGCGAGGACCGGGCACTCCTGGAGCGCTGCGGTGAACTCGGCCTCGCCTTCGTGCCGTTCTTCGCGATCGCCGGTCCCGGCCGCGAGGCGGGTCCGGCTTCCGATGACAGCGAAGAGGTGCGCGCCGTCGCCCGCGCGCACGGCGCGTCCCTCGCTCAGGTCCGGCTCGCCTGGACCTTGCAGCAGGGGCCGCACGTACTGGCGATCCCGGGGACCGGCGATCCGGACCACCTCGCGCAGAACATGGCGGCCGGCGCGCTGCGACTTTCGAAGGAGGAGCTGGCCCGCCTCACCGCGCCGCAGCCGACCGACGCATGACGGACCGTCGCCCCGGCAGGTGAGGACCTTGGAACTGATGCCCCGATCCGCTCTCGCGATTCACCCGGGCGCCGGGCACCGTCGCGCAGTGCCCGGAGCACCACGGTGTTCCAGGCAGCGGAGAGCAGGTCGAAGCCGAGTCAGGTCGCCGCGGAACTGACTGCCGCCGCCGGGTGATCCGCGCTCGAAGGATCCGGGTGCCGGGCGAGGCGAGGGCAGAAGGGTTGCCCTATCGGTTCGTTGCTGCGCGTCCGCGGCCCTTCTCTGCCATCGCGGCCGGAGGATTGGCCGCGGCGCGTGGTGAACGACCTGCGGGGGGGGACGCGGTAGCGCCCGTACCTCTCCGCTTCGCATCACTGGATCCGTACGGCCGGCTCGAAGCAGAGGCCCGAGGCGGACACCGCACACCGCACACCGCGCAGCCGGCCGCCCGGGCGTGGACAGGGCGGCGAGCACTGTCTTCGCCAGCTGAGAGGAACAACGATGACGTCCTTGGCCTATGCCGTACATGTAAGCCCGATGCAGCCCATGGCGCCGACCGCCCTGCCGCCCCGGCCGGACGGTGGTCCGCTGCTGTGGTCCCCGCTGTCCACCACTCTCGTCTACGGTCCCCACGAGGCCGTCCTGGTCGACCCGGGGCTGACCACGGAGCAAGGGGCCGCCGTCGCGAAGTGGGCCGCTGGCTTCGATCGCACGATCACCGGCATCTACGTCACGCACGCACACGGCGACCACTGGTATGCCACGGCGCCCGTGCTTGAGCAGTTCCCCGACGCCAAGGTGTGGGCCACGGCGGACACGATCGCGGAAATGGCGCGGACCACACCCGGCGGTCAGCCGAACCCGTTCTGGGGAGCCACGTTCCCCGGCCTGATCGGCGACACCCCGGTCATCGCCGAGGCCGTCCCGGACGACGGTCTCCTGGTGGACGGGCAGCTGCTCGTCCCGCATGCCGCCGGGCACACCGACACCGAGCACACGACGTTCCTGCACGTACCGTCGTTGGACCTGGTCGTCAGCGGCGACGTCATCTACAACCAGGTGCACCAGTACCTCTCCGAGGCAGGGGAACACGGCATCGACACCTGGCTCAGCGCGATCGACGCCGTGGCTGCCGTCGCCCCGACGACCGTCGTGGCCGGCCACAAGAACCCCGATCGCGACGATCCGGCGTCCATCATCGACGACACCCGCGACTACCTGCTCGCCGCCGCGGAGGTCTTCGCCGGTGCCACCAGCCGGGTGGAGTACTTCGAGGCGATGGTACGGAGGTTCCCGGCCTGGTTGAACCCGGGCATCGCCTGGCTGACCGCGGTGGGCCGCTGGGCCGCCTGAACGGTGCCGTGACGCGGCTCCCGCTTCCCCGATGAACCGCCCCCGCGGCCCACTGGGCCCATTCGGCCCGCGGGGGCCGCCGTGGGTGGCCGTGGGTCGCGGTCTGCCGCCTTCACACGCTGGGCACGCCAGAGAGCCGGGTGTGCGCGTGCGGACAGGTGCGGCGACAAACACATGTCTACCGGACGGGAGAAACGTATCGGGTCGATAGAATCCGGTCATGATTGACGCACCACCTTCGCAGTCGTCCGGTACGGCGCCGCACCGGGTCGTGGTTCTCGCGCTGGACGGGGTGTACCCCTTCGAGCTCGGCACCCCCACACGTATCCTCGGCGCGGCCGACGGCCGCTACGAGGTCGTCGTGACGTCCGTGGACGGCGGGCCGGTGCGGACCGAGGGCGGGTTCACCGTCACACCGAACCACGGTCCCGAAGTACTGGCATCCGCGGAGACGGTCATCGTCGCCCCGATCGACCCCGCCGGTCTGACCCGCGAACTGCCGAGCGGGGTCGCCGCCGCCCTCGCGCGCATCACCCCGGGCACGCGCATCGCCTCCATCTGCACCGGAGGGTTCGTCCTGGCCGCGGCCGGACTACTGGACCATCGCCCCGCCACCACGCACTGGGAGTGCGCTCCCCTGTTCCGCACGTGGTACCCGCACATCCGCCTGGACGAGGACGTGCTGTTCGTGGACGACGGTGACGTGCTGACGTCCGCCGGGGCGGCCTCCGGCATCGACCTGTGCCTGCACCTGATCCGCACCGACCACGGCACCCGGCCGGCCAACGCCGCGGCGCGGCGCTGCGTGGTGCCCCCGTTCCGCGAAGGCGGCCAGGCCCAGTACATCGAACGCCCCGTCCCGGACGACGACGCCACCTCCACGTCCGCCACCCGCCAGTGGGCGCTTCAGCAGCTGAGCGAACCCCTGACGCTCCCCCAGCTGGCGCGGCACGCCCACATGAGCCTGCGCACCTTCAGCCGCCGGTTCCGTGACGAGACCGGGGTGACGCCACGTCAGTGGCTCATCAGGCAACGTCTCGACCGTGCCCGCCAGCTCCTGGAGTCCAGCGACCTGACGATCGACCAGATCGCCACCGAGATCGGCTTCGCCACCGCGGCCTCGTTGCGCCAGCTCATGAACGCCGAGCTGGGCGTCTCCCCCGTCGCGTACCGCCGTACGTTCCGGTCGTCGGGCCGCCCTAATGACCGCCTGGCCATTAAGGCACCCAGGTCGTAACCTGTAATGACCGATTGGTCATTAAGGCCGGCGGGCATACCCGACAGGAGATGAGACGGCGTGTCCGAGGACAGCAAGCCCACGACTCACCAGGTGGTGATCGTCGGCGGCGGCCCCGTCGGTCTGTGGACCGCTCATGAGCTGGCCCTGGCGGGCGTACGCCCCCTCGTCCTGGAGCGGAGCGAGCACCGCAGCCCGCATTCCAAGGCCCTCGGCGTGCACCCCCGCACGATCGAGGTGCTGGCCATGCGCGGACGCCACGAGGAGTTGCTGGCAGCCGGCCGGCCCGTACCGAACTGGCACTTCGGCATGCTGGAGACCCGGCTGGACTTCAGGTCGCTGCCGACGCCCTTCCCGTTCATGCTGGCCTTCCCCCAGTCAGCCACCGAGCAGCTTCTCGAGCGGTACGCGACCGAGTTGGGCGCGGAGGTCCGGCGGGGACACGAGGTGGTCTCCCTCACCCAGGACGACACGACCGCCACGCTCGGCGTCCGCGGTCCCGACGGTCCCTATGAAGTGACCGCCCAGTACGTCGTCGGCTCCGACGGCACTGGCAGCACGGTACGCCGGCAGGTGGGATGTGAGTTTCCCGGCACCGAGACCTCAGCGTACGGATACCTCGGCGAGGTCGTGCTGGACAGCCCGCCGCCGGCCGGGTTCCAGGCCCTGAACGAGGCCGGTCGCCTCCTGGTGGTGCCACTCGCGCATGGCAGATACCGGGTCACCGGGTACGACCCGCTCAACCAGCACCGTGAGCCGCTCACGCTGGAGGAGCTGAGGGACGCCGCCCGGCGCATCGCCGGCACCGACTTCGGAATGCGCGACCCCTCCTGGCTGACCCGGTTCGGCAACGCGACGCGCCTGGCCGCGTCCTACCGCACCGGCCGGGTGCTGCTGGCCGGGGACGCCGCGCACAGCCACTTCCCCGCGGGCGGGGTCGGTCTCAACGTCGGTCTCCAGGACGCCATGAACCTCGGCTGGAAACTGGCCGCCGTCGCCCAGGGCAGGGCTGGCGTGGAACTGCTCGACACCTATCACGCGGAACGGCACGCGGTGGGCGAGGAACTGGCGGAGCACACGCTGGCGCAGAGCGCGCTGATCACCGGCCTGACGCCGGACGTCACCGCCCTGCGAGCCCTGCTGAGTGACGCGGTGGCCGACGATCCGCACTTCTCCCGGATGCTGGCCGGCAAGCTCTCGGGACTCGACACGGTCTACCCGCCGACCGACCCGCACGCCCACCCCCTCACCGGTGTCAGGGCCCACGACCCCGAGGGCCAGGGCGTCCTTCCGCTGTTGCACGACGGTCGTCCGGTGCTGCTGACCATGGGTGACATTCGTGTCTCCGGGGAGGTGGCCGAACGGGCGGCGACGGCCGGTGTCACCGTGCACCGCAGCCGCCTGTCCGTCACGGGTGGCGAGCAGTGGGCCGGCGTGACCGCGGCACTGCTGCGACCCGACGGGCATGTGTGGTGGGCGACCGAGCAGCCCGCCGCCACCGCCGGCCACGTCAGTGCGACGACCAGGGCCCTCGAGTCCTTGCCCGCACCGCGATGAAGCCCAGGCGTGCCGCCGGCCGGCAGCGGGGCCGTCGCCCCGTGCGGCGTGCCTCGGTCGCCGTGGCGGCGCCCTCGGCCGTCACCGTCCCCCGCCCTGCTCACCGGGCGCGGATCCGGTGCCCGAGTCCGCGTGGAGCACCCCTTCGAGGGAGGCGGTGAGGTCCGCGGTCAGCTGTTCCGCGCTCATCTCCGCGAGCGCCCCGGCCCGTACGACGTACCGGCTGAACGTGACGCCGACGAGCAGGGCGGCGACGAACGGCAGCCGGTGCTCCAGGTCGTACGCGTCCAGGAACCGGCGGTACACCTCGTCGGTACGTTCCTGCATCGCCACGTACAGGGCGGCGGCGCTGCCGGTGTCGTCGGCTGCGCTGCGTAGGAGCGCCACGAAGGTGTCGTTGCCGTCGGCGCCCTCCATGCGACCGACGTAGCCACGAGCGATGCGTGAGGCCAGCCGCTCCTGGGTGTCCTCGGCCAGGGCGTCGATGTCCCGGGTGCCCGGGACGGCCGCCAGGAACAAGCTTTCCTTGCTGCCGAAATGACGCAGCACCGATCCGTGGGTCACGCCGGCGCGCCGGGCGATGTCGCGCAGGGTGGCCCGGTGGTAACCGCGCTCGGCGAAGGCCTGTGCGGCGGCTTCCAGGATGGCTCGCCGGTGCAGTTCCGGGTTCCGCGTACGGCGCGGTGGGGCGGGCGGGTCGGTGTCGGGTGCGGCCATGGGCCGAGCCTAGCGTCGCGGCCGTTCCCGCCGCCGAGGCCGATCCCTTCCCCTCCGGCCGTTCCAGGTCCGGAGTCTCTCCCGGCGGGCCGTGCGCCCGGCCCGCCGGGTGCCCGGCCCGCGGATCGGTTTCCGCCCCGGGAGCCGTGCGGGAGGGGGGCCGTGGCCCGGTCCGCTCCCGCACGGCTCCCGGTCCGGTGCGGACGTCAGGAAGGCGTCCGCACCGGACGGCTGTTGAAGGCCTCCGCCTGGAGTACGGGGCGGCCCGCGCGCAGGGCCTTGCCGGGCCAGGACAGGGTGACCGTCCGCGACTCGCCGGGCAGCAGCCAGAGGTAGTTGTCGCCGTACAGCGTCGGCAGTACGCGGTCACCCCGGCCGTCCAGCAGCGACAGCCGTACCATCGCGGCGACGACCGGGCCCCGGTTGGCCACGGTCGCGGTCAGTTCGTGGCGACTGCCCGACCGTGACATGCGGGTGACCGTCGTGGTCAGCGCGACCGGCCTGAGCGTGGTCAGCCGCCGCATGGCCGCGGGTGTGCGGTGGCGCCAGTAGGTGTTGCGGGAGAGGGTGGCGCCGGCGCGGTCCTTCAGGGTGAGACGCAGCAGGTGCAGGTCGGGCAGCGCGTCCGCGAAGTCCACGGTGAAGGCCCGGGCGACCGATGCCGGGGCGAGGTCCACCTCGGCGGTGCCCGGCGCTCCCAGCCGGCTGCCGCTCAGGTCGTGCAGCTGCGCCGTGACCGTGGCCCCCTTGAGCATGCGGCTCGTGTGGTTCACCGCCCGCACCTCCCAACGGAGGGGGTCCGCCTGGACGTGCAGGGGCTCACACCCGCTGCGGGCGCCGTAGTAGGCACCGTTCACGTCGAAGTCGTAGTCGTACGTCTGCCAGACGGTGCTGTGCCAGGCGGGATGTGACATCCACAGCATCAGCCCGGAGGCGTCGTTCCAGAGGTTGGCGTTCCACGCCTCGAACATGGCACGGATGTTCTCGTAGTTGACGAACTGCGCCTTGCGCGCGAAGTCGTCCAGGTCCGTCGCGGTGCCCAGGCGCTCCTCGATGGCCGCTTTGTAGCCCTGCGGTGCCTGGTTGCCGTGCTCGCTCCAGTCGTGGTGGTACCAGACGTCACCGATCGGCCAGGCCCGCTCGTCGCCGGCCATGGCGCGGGTGCCGGCGGCGGTGGAGACCACGGGCATACCGATCTCGCTGTGGAAGCCGAAGCTGTTGCTGCCGTACGAGGAGGGGTCGTAGTACTTGTGCGGTTCGACCCAGTTGTAGGGTCCGCCGCCGTTGACGATCCCGCCGGCCGAGTTGTTCTGGTACAGGATGCCCGGGGCCAGCCGCTCGACCGCCTCCCGCATGCCCTGGTCCACGGCGGCCGGCGGATTGCCCTCGTTCGCGCCGCACCACACCACGACACACGGGTGGCCGCGGTACCTCAGCACGGTGTCCCGCGCGATCGCGTTGAACGCGTCATGGTCCGGCGGGTCCATGCCCCAGGCGTTGGGGAAGTCGTTCCACACCAGGATGCCGTGCTCGTCGCAACTGGCGTAGAACTCCTCGCGGTTGCTGCTGCCCACCCAGTTGCGGATCATGGTGAAGTTCATGTCGCGGTGCATCCGCACGGCGGCGTCCATCCGCTCGGCGGGCATCCGGCGCAGCAGTTCGTCCCAGCCCCAGTTGCCGCCCCGCGCCAGGACCCGGACACCGTTGACGCTGATCTTCAACGGATCGGGAGTGTTCGTCGCGGAGACCACGTCGGACCAGGTCTCGCCGTCGTCGGACACCTGGACCGCGTAGGTCTTCGGATAGGCCGTCTCCCACATGACGGCCACCCGGTCGAAGGTCCGCCCGGAGCCGAGGTCGACCTGGATCCACTGGTGGTCCTCCGCCTTCGAGGACCACCGGGTGCCGCTGTCCCCGTCGGTGGCATGGGCGGCGGGATGGTCGGACTCCTCGGTCGAGGCGGTCGCCGGGCGGTCACGGGCGAGGTCGGTGCCCGGATCGCCGCTGTCGATCACCGACAGCGACCACAGGGAGTTCCCCCAGCTCGTCTGCCGCACACCGCAGGAGATCCGCACGAAGCGGGCCGTCCGGGCCGCGAAGTCGTGTGTCCGGAGACTCGCGTCACCCCGGTTGAACAGCAGGGGCACCGCCGTGTTGTCGACGTGTGCGGCGTCGGTCCAGGTCTCGTCGTCGGCGGACACCTGGACGACGTAGGCGGCGGCGTACGCCTGCTCCCACACCAGGTCGACGCGGTCGAAGGTCTGCTCGGAGCCGAGGTCGACACGTATCCACTGGTCGTCCTCGTAGGCCGAGGACCACCGGGTACCCGAGTCGCCGTCGGTCGCGTTGCCGGGCCCGTGGTCGTCGCCGTCGGTACTGGAGGCGGTGGCCGGGGCGTGCAGGGCGAGGTCGACGCCGGGGCGGCCGCTGTCGGCCACGGACAGCGACCACAGTGAGCTGCCCCAACTGGTGGCCCGGCTCGAGCACTTGACACGGACGTACCTGGCCTGTCGCGGCCCGGTGGGCACGGACTGGGGGCAGGCGTTGCCGTAGGTGACGAAGGGCAGCGGCACCTCGTACTCGTAACCGAACTGGCGGATGCCGAAGCGGGTGGTCCGCCGGTCGCTCTCCGCGCCGTCCACGGTCGCCCGGAGGTCCAGGTCGTACAGGTGCGGCTCGCCCATGCCGTTGGGCCACCACAGTTCGGGGTTCCGCACGCGCAGGGCGGGATGGGCGTCGGGGCGGAGGACGACGTCCAGGGTCTGGCCGGCCGGGACCGTGACGACCGTGGACGCCTTCACGTCGCCGAACCCCGCGGTGACCGTGGCCGTGCGGTCGGTCGCACCGGCGTTGCGGACCGGCACGGTGAGGGTGAGCTCGGCGACCGAGGTGTCGGGCAGGCGGGGCAGGACCGTGTCCACGCGCGGGTCGCCGATCACGACGTCACCGGTGGACCTGAGCCGGACATGGTTCCAGATGCCGGCGGCCCGGTCGCGCACGGCGGGCATCCAGTCCCAGCCGGAGACGGCCAGGTACGTGGGCGAGTTGAGGTTCATCTATCCCGCGCCGGCGTCCACCCAGGACTCGCCCGCCGGTCCCTTGTCACCGGGGCTTCCCGGGACCGGCATCGGCGTGATCCGGACCGCGAGGGCCTGGTCGCCCTGGTCGGTGACAAGTGCCGTGACGTCGTGGGCGGAACGGGCGAAGGGGTAGGTCAGCCGGCCCACGCTGCCGCCGTTGAGCCAGATGTCGGCCTGGTGGTTGACCCCGTCGAACTCCAGCCACACTCTGCGGCCCCGGCCCGTGCGCAGCCCCCCGGGCAGCGTGAACTGCCGTCTGTACCACCAGGAATGCCGCGAAAGCGCCTCGGGGACACGCAGGTTGTCGAGGCCGGCGACCGGGTCGGGCAGCCGGCCCTGCTCGACGAGTGACGCCAGGACCGTGCCGGGCACGGTGGCGGGCAGCCAGCCGCTGGTGTCCACGCCCGTCGCCGACAGGTCCGCCCCGTCGCGGGCCTCACGGTCGTCGAGGGTGAGGGTCCAGCCGGACTCCAGGGGCACCGTGCCGTCGTCGGCGACCACGAGAGGCGGCGCCTCGCCGTGGTGCGTGCCCCAGTCCGTCCAGCCCGACACCGCCGGGCGGTGGCCGCCCGCGGTCCCGTAGACCTCGAATCCGTTGAGGCCAAGGGGGTTGGCACTGGAGCGCCGGCGCGAGGTCATGCGCACCCAGCGGGCGGTCACCGGCCGGGGCAGCCGGATCTCGACGACGCCACCGGTTCCGGCGGAGGTGCGGTACACGCCGCTCCACGACTCGTGGTCCCGGGAGGTCTCCACGACGAAGTCGGTCGCGTAGCTGGAGAGGATCTCCTTGCCGGTGGTGCCGTCGGCCCAGTTGCCGCTCGCCGGCGGCACGAACACCGGGTCACCGGCCTGCGCTTCGAACGTCAGACGGATGTCCGTGACCGCACAGTCCGCCTGGAGGTCGACCGCGACCCACTGCGGATCTCCGTCGGCCGCCCGCCATCCGCTGCCGCGCACTCCCCGCTCGTTGAGCCCGTCCACCACGAAGGAGGCCGGAGTCGGGGCGTACGCGGTGGAGGACACCTCGACCGGGCGGTAGACCGCCAGTTCATGGGAGGCGGAGGGCGCGGTGGCGGCGGCTGAACGCTCGGCGGCGGACGCGGCCGCCGGGAAGGCGCCGCCGAGTCCGAAGCCGGCGAGAAGGGAGGAACCGGCGGCTACCACCGACCGCCGGGACGGGCGGCTGGGCGCCGAATCACCTTGAGCTGCCATCTGCGGGACGTCCAATCGAGTGACGAATGCGGCGACGAAGGCCATGGCCGGCATGGCTCCAGGCGGTGATGAAGAGCGCCTGACAACGTTGCCATAGGCTGTTTCGTCCGACGCCCCGATGTCAAGACGTCTGACAGAAACGCGAGTTGCGGCCGGGACTCGCCCCCGCCCGACGCACACCCGCAACCGGCGGCTGGTCACACGTTTCTCGCCTCGGCGGGAAGTCCGCGCGGGCCGGAAAAACGTGACCACGGGGGCCGCCTCCGCACCGTCGTGCAGCTCCGCCGAGACCCCGGGGGCCGCCGACGGGGCATAGGGCGGGGGCAGCCGGGAGACCCGACTGCCCCCGCCGGCCGCCGCCCCGCCGTGGCGACCGGGCGTCCTGGGCGGCGGCCTTCGCCCCTCGCGGCCGTATCGGCGCTTCGAAGGACGGTCCGGTCCGGCATCGGCGGCGACACGACCACCGGGCCGGGCGCCGGATCTCCCCAGATCCGGTGCCCGCCCAGCCTTGCCGCTCACCGTGCGGGCACCTGGCATCCCGCGGGTCGTAGTGCCCGATGAGGCAGAGTCGCGGCCCTGCCGCGCACTTGGCGGCGGAGCGGGCAGGTGCGCGGCGGTCACACCGACCTGCGGAGGAACGTCGCGGAAACGGGTCCGGTCGCCGAGCCGCAGGTACGACTGGGCGGTCCACGCGATTCGGGCCGAAGCGGCAGGCGAGACGGGTTTGACAGGGTGAAAATGACCGACCATATTAAAGGTGTGACCACACACCTGGTGGTTCATCGACAGGGCCCGAGGACGTGCCGTGATCCATCGGCCCAGCGGCCCACCTGCACGGATCCGGGATCCGGCGGCGACCGCGTGTCCCCGGAAGCCGCCGGTGCCGGACGCCTGGCGGTCGATCTCCTTCGTGACGTGTGAACAGCACATCGAAGACGGGAGCCCCCCGTGACCGGTCGGCGCCGCCGACGGTGCGTGGCGCGGTGGCCGGAGAGTGGAGTCGGCGACAAGGAGAGATGCACGATGCCAGGGTTGTCGCACGATGCGCGTGACCAAGCCGTCCGGTTCTCCGTACTCGGCCCGGTACGGGTCTGGCAGGGCGGCAGCGAGCTGTCGCTCGGCCCGAGGCAGCAGCGGCTCATCCTGGCCGTGCTGCTGGCGCGTGCCGGGCGGCCCGTGTCCATGCACGAGTTCGTCGATCTGCTGTGGGACGGGGACCCGCCCTCCAGCGCGACCAACGCGGTGCACCGCTATGTGGGGGCGTTGCGCCGCCTGTTGGAGCCCGGCCTGCCCGCCAGGTCGCCCGGCCGGTGGCTCGCCCGGCAGGCGGGTGGGTATCTGCTGCGAGTCGACGCCGACTGCCTCGACCTGCTGAACTTCCGGGCCCTGGTCGAGCAGGCACGGCAGGCGGAGGCCGCGGGCGACTCGACGGAGTCCGTCGGGCTGTTCACCACCGCTCTGGGCCTGTGGCAGGGACGGTGTGCGGCGGATCTGGAACCGGTCAGCGGCAGTCACCCCTCCTTCGTCATGCTGGAACACGAATACGTGTCGGTGGTGTGCGAGGCGGCGGACACGGCACTGCGCTGCCGTCGTGCCGAGGCGGTGCTGCTGCCGTTGCGGCAGGCCGCGGAACGCAACCCGCTGGACGAGGCGCTGCTGGCACGCCTGATGCTGGTGCTGGCCGCGGACGGCAAGCGGGCCGAGGCCCTGACGCTGTACGACGAGATCCGCCTGCGCTTGGCGGAGGAGCTGAGTGTGGACCCTGGCACGGAACTCCGGGCCGCTCACGGACGGATACTGCGGAACCGCCTCGACACCGGCACGACCACGGAGACGGCGACGGGGGCGAGGACGGGGACGGCCAGGGCGACGGGGACGGCGACGGCGACGGCGACGGCGACGGCGACGGCGACGGCGACAGACAAGGCCGGGGAGACCGCCGCCTCCGCGCCACCGGTGCCCGCCCCTTCCGAATCGCCGAGCCTGACTTCCGTGCACGCCGTCCGTCCGGCCCAGCTCCCGCCCGACCTACTGGTGTTCACCGGTCGCGAGGAAGCGCTCGCGCGGGCCCGGACCCTGGCCGCGCGGGGCGGGGGTGCCCTGCGGGTGCTGGCCGTCGACGGCATTCCCGGCATCGGCAAGACCACCCTGGCCGTGCGCTTCGCCCACCAGGTGGCATCCGAGTTCCCCGACGGGCAACTCTACGCGGATCTGCGGGGGTTCACCCCGGACGGCAGACCCGCCGATCCCACGGAGATCCTCCGGTCCTTCCTCGGCGCCCTCGGTGTCGCGCCCCAGCGCGTCCCTGCCCGGTCCGACGCCCGTGCCGCCCTCTACCGCACGGTCCTGGCCGACCGCCGCGTTCTCGTCGTCCTCGACAACGCGCACGACCTCGCACAGGTCAGACCCCTCCTGCCCGGTACCGGTCACTGCATGGTCGTCGTCACCAGCCGCAGCCGCCTGACCGCACTGGCCACCGCCCACGGAGCACACCTGCTCACCCTCGACGTGCCCGGCCCCGCCGAGGCGGCCGACGTCTTCCTCGAACGCGTCCGCCCCAGCCGCCCGCACACGTCCCCGCACGAGATCCGCCCACTCGTCGAACGCTGTGGCCGCCTCCCCCTGGCCGTGGCCGTCCTCGCCGCCCGGGTCGCCGCCCACCCCGAACGCCCACTCCACGACATCGACCAGGAACTGTCCGCGGCCGACCACAGCCTGGACGCCTTCAGCGACGACGACCTCGACAACGACGTACGGGGCGTCTTCTCCTGGTCCTACCGCACCCTCGGTCCCGAAGCCGCACACCTGTTCCGGCTCCTCCCCCTGCACCCCGGCCCGCACGTCACTGTCGCCGCCCTCGCCACCATGGCCGGCATCACGCCGCGCGAAGCCGCCCGCGCCGTCGGCGAACTCGTGCGGGCCAGACTGCTCACCGCACACGGGCGAGACCGTTACTGGGCCCACGACCTGATCCTCGCGTACGCCGCCGAACTGGCCGTCCGGTACGAGCGGGACCGGACGGCCGTCCGGTCCCGCGTCTACGACCACTACCGTCAGACCGCGCACGTCGCGAACCTGTTGCTGCGGCCCGGGCCCCAGCCGGGCGCGCCCGCGTCGCCGCTGCCGTCGGTGACGCCGGAGCCGCTCACGGACCCGGCCGCGGCGACGGCCTGGTACACACGGGAACGGGCGGTACTGCGCTCGGTGGTGGAAACCACCGCCGCGCACGGCGACAGCCGGATGGCGTGGGAACTCGCCCTGACCCTGCAGCTGAGCCAGCAGCGCATGGGATGGTGGCACGACTGGGCCGCCACCATGCGGGCCGCTCTCGCGGCGGCGCGCAGGGCCGAGGACGCGGAGGGTCAGGCCCGCACCCACCACGGCCTGGCCGGCGCCCTGCACCATCTCGGTGACCTGCCCAACGCACTGCGCCATCTGGAACGAGCCCGTCATCACTTCGAACAGCTGAAGTCCGCCCACGACCTGGCACACGTCCTGCGGAACATCGGCCTGGTCCACCACAACCAGGGGGATCACGTCCGCGCCCTGCGGCATCTGGAGAGGGCGTTGGCACTGCTGGACGGCCCCGAGGCCGACCCGCTCAAGGCCACGATCCTCTCCATGGCCGGAATGGCCCGGGTGAAACTCGGTGACCTGGAGGAGGCGCTGCGGCTGCTGCGCACCACGGTCGCGATGTTCCGCGCCATGGGCGACCTCAACGGTGAAGGACTGACCCTGACGGTGATCGGGCAGGTGTACCGTCGGCGAAGCGACCACGCCCGGTCGGCCCTGTACTACGAGCGGGGGATCGAACTGCTGCGGCTGGCAGGCAGCCGGGCGAACGTGGCCGAGGAACTGATGGCACTCGGAGAGGTACGACTCGACGCCCGGGACGTGCCGGGAGCGCGCCGGGCCTGGACCGACGCCCTCCGGAGCCTGGACGACCCCGACCTGCCGCTGGCCCGCCGGGTCAGAAGGAAACTGACCGAACTGGACGCGGCGAAGGAGCAGCGGCAGGCAGCATCGGTCATTTGACTGCACGCCGGACGCCACGGCCGTGGTCGCACTCGACGGCGCCGGCGCGGGGCATCCCACCGAGGAGAGCGCCCCGCCGGAAGGGCACACGACCGGTGACGATCCGACAGGCCCTCTCCGCCGATGAGTCGTTAGACGGATTCGGCCGTGCCCGCCGCGCGGGAGGGTGTGTTCGTCGCCCGGCAGCACCGTTCCCGCGACACCGTCCCCACCTCGTCGGCGCCACCCGGCGTCACACACCCGAAAGGCCACACCATGCCGTACATCACCGTCGGCCAGGAGAACTCCACCGACATCGAGCTGTACTACGAGGACCACGGCACCGGCCGCCCTGTCGTCCTCATCCACGGCTACCCGCTCGACGGCCACTCCTGGGAGAAGCAGACCACCGCCCTCCTCGGCGCCGGCTACCGGGTCATCACCTACGACCGCCGTGGTTTCGGCCAGTCCAGCCAGCCCACCACCGGCTACGACTACGACACCTTCGCCGCCGACCTCAACACCGTCATCGAAACCCTCGGCCTTCACGGGGTCACCCTCGTCGGCTTCTCCATGGGCACCGGCGAGGTCGCCCGCTACATCTCCGCCTACGGCTCCGCGCGCGTCGCCAAGGCCGCCTTCCTCGCCTCCCTGGAGCCCTTCCTGCTCAAGACGGACGACAACCCCACCGGCGCCGGTGACCAGGCCTTCTTCCAGGGTGTCTCGGACACCGCCAAGAACGACCGCTACGCCTACTTCACCACCTTCTACAACGACTTCTACAACCTGGACGAGAACCTGGGCACCCGCATCAGCGAGGAAGCCGTCCGCAACAGCTGGAACGTCGCCGCCGGCGGAGGTGCGCACGCCGCCTGGGCCGCCCCCCTCACCTGGCCCACCGACTTCCGTGACGACATCCCCAAGATCGACGTCCCCGCCCTCATCGTCCACGGCACCGCCGACAACATCCTGCCCATCGACTCCACCGGCCGCCCCTTCCACAAGGCGCTCCCCCAGGCCGACTACGTCGAGATCGACGGTGCCCCCCACGGCCTGCTCTGGACCCACGCCGAGGAGGTCAACGACGCCCTCCTCACCTTCCTCGCCAAGTAGCACCGGAACCCGGTGATCACACATGACACGGAGTGCCGTCGAGGCGCCGGCGCGGGACCCTTCGGGTCCGGCCGGCCGATTCCGCCTGACGTCCGTACCCGACGCACCGGCGGCGCGGGCCGTACGAGAGGGTGAGAACCGCGACGCCGTGCCGTTCACGCTGGCCGTGACGGCGAGCGACGTACTCACCGAGGAGGGCGCCCAGGCCTACCTGCGCGGGGCGTCGGGAGTGCGCGTCGTGCCCTGGGACGACCGGCACGACGCCGACGTGGCGCTGGTGCTGACGCACCGGGTCACACCGGCCACGCTCACACGTGTCGAAGAAGTCACCGGGTCCGACCGGGGGCAGGGACCGCCGGTGCTGCTGGTGGTGGACTCGATCAGCGAGCGACACCTGTGGCACGCGGTGCACCGCGGAGTGGTGGGCGTGCTGCTGCGCGGCGAGGTCGGCTACGCCGATGTCGTGCGGGCGAGCCGCCGGGCGTTGGACGGGGAGTCTCCGCTGCCGCCCACCCTGGTGCGCGCGCTGGTCGAACGGCTGCGCTCGGTGCCCGGGCGCGGGCCGGACTCGTCCGGCCTGTCCGCCCGGGAGGTGGACGTCCTGCGGCTGTTGGCGGAGGGGTTGAGCACCGCCGAGGTGGCGGGACGCCTCAACTACTCGGAACGCACCATCAAGAACGTGCTGCACGAGGTCATCACCCGGCTGGGCCTGCGCAACCGGACGCAGGCCGTGGCCTACGCCATCCGCAACGGCGCGCTGTGACGGCGACACATGTGGAGCCGTTCGTGCAGGTGGACTGTCCTGGCGGGCACATGTGCGTCGCCGGGAACACATGGCGGGGCCCGGCGGTGTGGGCCGGTGGCATTCTTCGGGCATGGCAACCTCATTCCCCGAGATCGGTGATCGCCCCGACGATCTCGCCACTGCCGCCGGAGTCCGGCTGGACGCGGGTCAGCTCGCCCGGGCCGTCCGGTACGCAAGCCTCGAGGAGGTCCGGGCGGGAGTCGTCCTCTACCAGGTCGAGGACGACTCGGTGGACCTGTTCCTGTGCGGAACGGCGACGCTGGAGGCGATCATCCCGTCCTCCGAGGGCGGCGCCGGGCACCTCTTCATGACCCACGGTCCCGGCCAGTTCGCCGGCGAACTCAACCTGCTCACGGGACAGCGGCGCGGACTGACCGTGCGCGTCGCGGCCGGCGGCACGGTCCACCGGGTCGAACCAGCGGCCTTCCGCAGGCTGATGGCCCAGGAGACGGAGCTCTCCGACCTGCTTCTGCGGGCGATCCTGGCCCGGCGCCGGCTGCTGCGCCAGGCCACGGAGCAGACCCTGCGGATCGTCGGCGACACCGGCTCCGCCGCGGGCCTGGCCATGCGCACCTTCCTGGACCGCCAGGGTGTGCCGCACCGGTGGCTCGACAGCGGCTCCCCGCAGGGCACGGACGCGATGCGTTCCTCGGGTCTCGCCGAGGAGGGCCTGCCGGCCGCTCTGTCGGCACGGGGGGCGACGCGGCGTGTGACTCCGGGTGTGCTGAGCCAGCGGCTCAACCTCGCCTACCGGCGTACCGGCCGTGGCTCGGCCGACCTCACAGTGGTGGGTGCCGGTCCGGCGGGGCTGGCGGCCGCGGTGTACGGCGCCTCCGAGGGACTGGAGACAGTGCTGCTCGACGGAGTGGCCGTCGGTGGCCAGGCCGCCACGAGCGCACGGATCGAGAACTACCTCGGCTTTCCCTTCGGGCTCAGCGGGGCCGACCTGACCGCGCGTGCGGCCGTACAGGCGCTGAAATTCGGTGTGCACCTGGCCAGTCCGTGCGGTGTGGCCGGGCTGAGCACGGAGGGCCGCGAGCACGTGGTGACCCTGACGGACGGAACCCGTATCGAGACGCGGGCGGTGCTCGTCGCCACCGGAGCCGAGTACCGGGCGCTTCCCCTGGACGGCTGGCCGGAGCTGACCGGCTGCGGCGTCTACTACGCGGCCACCGACCTGGAGGCCCAGGCGGTGGCGGGCCGGCCGGTGGCGGTGGTCGGCGGCGCCAACTCCGCGGGGCAGGCCGCACTGCACCTGGCCAGGTACGCCTCCGAGGTCACCCTGGTGGTACGAGGGACCGATCTCGGTGCCCGGATGTCCGCGTACCTCGTGGAACGCGTCCGGAACGACCCCCGGATCACCGTGCTGACCGGCACCGAGGTGACGGCGCTGCACGGCAGGCCCCGTCTGGAGGGGGTGTCGCTGTCCGGCCGGGCCGACAAGTCCGAAGAACGGCACGTCGCCTGCGCGGGCCTGTTCTGCTTCATCGGGGCCCGGCCCGCGACGACCTGGCTCAGCGGGGTGCTGCTGGACTCGGACGGGTTCGTGCCGACGGACCGGCAGCTGTCGCCGGCTGACCTCGGACCGCGCTGGAAGGAACTGGGACGCGAGCCGCTGCCCTACGAGACCAGCGTGCCGGGCGTGTTCGCCGCCGGTGACGTGCGTCTGGCCTCGATGAAGCGGGTCGCCGCCGCGGTCGGTGACGGCGCCGGTGCCGTGCGCTCCGTCCACCAGCACCTCGCGACGTTCTGAGGGCCGATCCGAGGGAGCCGGTCCGCAGTCACACGTGTGAGTCAAGTGTGCCCTATAGGGCACCGTTGGCGTCCGGCGGCGGCCACGGAGTGCGGGCGCCCGTAGTGTCGTCGTCGGCGGCCGGTCCTCCGTGACAGGGCTCATGTGCCACTTCCTGCGTGCACCCCTGTGAACTTCCTGCGTGCACCCCTACGAACCGGGACTTCTCCATGTCGAACAACGCAACCGTCTCCACGCATGCCCCCGTACGCGCCGCACAGCAGGGCCCCGGCTACTGGAAGGTCACCTTCGACAATCCCCCGTTCAACCTCTACGAGCCCGAGGTGGAGTCCGCGCTGGCGCGGATCATCGACCGGCTGGAGGGGGACCCCGAGGTCAAGGTGGTCGTCTTCGACAGCGCCGTGCCGGACTTCTACATGGCACACCTGAACCTGGGCAGGGTCGCGGAGTTCGGGGAGGGGATGCCGACCTGGTTCGACATCGTCGGACGGCTCGGCACCGCCCGTTTCCTCACGGTGGGTTCGTTGCGCGGCCGTGCGCGGGGCATCGGCAACGAGTTCCTGACCACTCTCGACGTGCGGTTCGCCAGCCGGGAGAAGGCCGTGCTCAGCCAGTTGGAGATCGGGACGGGGATCATCCCGGGCTGCGGTGGCATCCAGCGGCTGGTGCAGCTCACCGGGCGGTCACGGGCTCTGGAGATCATCACCTCCGGTGAGGACTACGACGCCGACACAGCCGCACTGTACGGCTGGGTCAACCGTGCCGTCCCCGACGCGGAACTGGACGCGGTCGTCGACCGTTACGCGCGCCGGATCGCCTCCTTCGACGCCGACGCGCTGCGCGCGGTCAAGGAGATCGTCAACGAGGAGGCTCCGCTGCACAGCCCCGACGATCTGGCGGCCACCCACCGGCGCTTCGCCGGGCTGCTCGCCCGCGACTTCGTCCAGCAGCGCCTGCGGCTGTCGGCGAAGGCGAGCCCGGAGGTCATCCACGACCTGGAACTGAACATGGGCGAACGCCTCGGTCCCCGCGGCTAGCCCGACGCCGGCCCGCCTTCCCGGCCCCCGCGGCTGGTCCGGACGCCGGCCCACCCTCCCCGTCCCGTCTGCCCATCCCGTTCACCAGTGCTGAAAGGCGTTCATCGTGACCACCGAAACCACCCACAGCCAGCTCACGGCGCCCAACCTCCACGTCGAGGCCGCCGACGGCGTCACCTACCGCTACCGCCGGTTCGGCCGCTCCGACGCGAGCAGTCTGCCGGTGGTCTGCCTGGTGCACTTCCGTGCCAATCTCGACAACTGGGATCCCGAGTTCGTCGACGCCCTCGCCGCCGAGCGGGAGGTAGTCCTGGTGGACCTCGCCGGGGTCGGGGGTTCCACCGGGACTACGCCGAGCACCGTCGAGGAGATGGCGTACGACGCGATCGCCTTCCTCGACGCCGTCGAGCTGCGCCGGTTCGACCTGCTCGGCTTCTCCCTCGGCGGTTTCGTCGCCCAGGAGATCGCGCTCTTCCGCCCGTGGCAGGTACGCCGGCTGGTGCTGGCCGGCACGGCGCCCCGGGGCGGCCGGGACATCCACCAGTACACCGCGGGCGCCATCCGTGAGGCGGCCCTCGATGACGCTCCTTCCGCCGCGAACCTGCTCACCCTGTTCTTCGAGAAGAGTGCGTCCAGCCAGGCCAGGGGCGTGGAGTTCCTCAAGCGACTCGGTCTGCGCACCGCCGACCGGGACGCCGCGACCGACCTGGCCGTCCGCGACGCCCAGCTGACGGCGATCTCCGCGTGGGGTGTGCGGGACGACTCGCGCCTGCAGCGTCTGGAATCCATCCGGCAGCCGGTGCTGGTGGCCAACGGAGACAACGACGAGATGGTCCCCACCCGGAACACCTACCTGCTGGCCGAACACCTGCCCAACGCGAGGCTGAGCATCTACCCGGACGCCGGCCACGGATTCCTCTTCCAGTACCCGGCCGAGTTCGCCGCCGAGGTGAACGCCTTCCTGGGCGGCTGACGGCCCGCGCGGCGAGCGATCGAGGTCCGCGCTCGCCGCACAGCCCCTCCGTATCGCACACATCCAGAATCAGGGACACCTCCATGCGCAGCCAGCCTCACGTCCGCCGCCACGGCGGCGTCACCACCAGCCACTACGACGTCGTCGTCCTGGGCGCCGGTCCCGGCGGGTACACGGCCGCCGTCCGGTTGGCCCAACTGGGGCTGCGCACCGCGGTCGTCGAGGAGCGTTACTGGGGCGGGGTGTGCCTGAACGTGGGCTGCATCCCGGCCAAGGCACTGCTGCGCAACGCCGAACTCGCGCACATCTTCACCCAGGAGGCCAAGACCTTCGGTATCGAGGCCGACGGACAGGTGCGGTTCGACTACGGCGAGGCGTTCCGGCGGAGCCGGCGGGTTGCCGACGGCCGGGCCAGGGGCGTCAACTTCCTCATGCGGAAGAACGGCATCACGCAGTACGAGGGGCGCGGTCACTTCACCGACGCCCATACCTTGCGGGTGACGGGTGCCGACGGCAGCACGGAGACGGTGACCTTCGGCCACTGCGTCATCGCCACCGGAGCCGGCGCGCGGCTGCTGCCCGGTACCCGGCTCAGCGAGCGGGTGGTGACCTTCGAGGAGCAGATCCTCGCCTCCGAGCTGCCGGACAGCGTGATCATCGCGGGTGCCGGCGCGATCGGCGTCGAGTTCGCGTACGTGCTGCACAACTACGGTGTCCGCGTCACCGTGGTGGAGTTCGCGGACCGGCCGGTCCCCCTGGAGGACGAGGAGGTCTCCGCGGAGCTGGCCCGGTGGTACCGACGGCTCGGCATCGAGGTGCTGACCTCCACCCGGGTGGACGCCGTCGCCGAGGAAGACGGCCGGGTACGGGTCACCGTCTCCCGCGCCGGGCAGGAACAGGTCCTGGAAGCCGGCAAGGTGCTCCAGGCACTCGGTTTCCGGCCCAACGTGACCGGCTACGGCCTGGAGAACACAGGGGTACGACTCACCGAGCGCGGCGCCATCGACGTGGACGGCCGGCTCCGTACCAACGTGCCCCACATCTTCGCCATCGGCGATGTCACGGCCAAGCTGATGCTGGCGCATGCCGCCGAGTCGATGGGCATCGTGGCGGCGGAGACCATCGGCGGCGCGGAGACGATGGAGCTCGACTACGTCATGATCCCGCGTGTCACGTTCTGCAAGCCTCAGATCGCGAGTTTCGGGTGGACGGAGGCGCAGGCGCGGGAGCGCGGCTTCGACGTGCGGGTGGCGAAGTTCCCGTTCACGGCGAACGGCAAGGCGCAGGGCCTCGGTGACCCGACGGGCTTCGTGAAGATCATCAGCGACGGGACGCACGGTGAGCTGCTGGGCGCGCACCTCATCGGTGGCGAAGTCGCCGAACTGCTGCCGGAGCTGACGCTGGCCCAGCAGTGGGACCTGACCGTCCATGAGGTCGCCCGCAACGTGCACGCGCATCCCACCCTGGGCGAGGCGGTCAAGGAGGCCGTCCACGGACTGACCGGCCACATGATCAACCTGTGATGTCCACCGGATGCCGCTGTGAGTCTCGTGCGGTGGGCGGGTGGCAGGTTTCCATCGCTGAATGGCCTTTCCGTCACCGTCGGCCGCCCACGGCGGATGCAAACATGTGTGTATGAACGACACCACGCAGGCGTCCGCGACCATGCGCGCCATCAGTCAGGACACACTCGGCGGCCCCGAGGTCCTCAAGTCCGTCGACGTTTCTCGTCCCGCTCCGGGTCTCGGGCAGATACTCGTGCGCGTGCACGCCACGAGTGTGAACCCGGTCGACGTCATGAACCGGGCGACGGGGGTGTTCACCGGCGGCAGGCCGCCGTTCGTGCTCGGCTACGACGTGTCGGGCACCGTCGCGGCGGTCGGCCCGGGTGTGACCGTGCACCGGGCCGGTGACGAGGTGTTCGGCATGCTGCCCTTCCCGCACGGTCTGGGTTCCCATGCGGAGTACGTGGTGGCCCCGGCCCGGCCCTTCGTGCGCAAGCCGGAGGGGCTGGACCACGCGCGGGCCGCGGCGCTGCCGATGGCGGGTCTCACCGCCTGGCAGGCGCTGGTGGAGACCGCCGGGATCGGTGCGGGCAGCCGCGTGCTGGTGAACGGCGCGGCCGGCGGGGTCGGTCACCTGGCGGTCCAGATCGCCAAGGCGCACGGGGCGTACGTGGTGGCGGTGGCGGCCGCGGCCAACGCCGGCTTCGTACGCGGGCTGGGTGCCGACGAGGTGATCGACTACACGACCACCACCCTCACCGAGGCCACCGGCGATCTGGACGTGGTTCTGGAGAGCGTCGGCGGGGAGTACCCGGTCCAGGCGGTGCGGGTCCTCAAGCCCGGCGGGATCCTGGTCTCGACGCTGCCCCCTTCCCTCGCCGCCGCGGCGGGGGCTGCCGCCGAGCGCGGGGTGCGCCTGGCGGGACTGTTCGTGGAGGCCGACCGGCTCGGCATGCGGGAACTGGCCTCGCTCGCGGCCGACGGCCGTGTCACCCCGCACATCGGTGCCACGTTCGCCCTGGAGGACGTGGCCAAGGCCCAGGCGAACAAGCCCGGCACGGGCAAGACGGTGCTCCTGGTGAACTGACGCCGCCTCTCGGTCGCGTCTCCTGTGCGGGCCGGCCCCTCGCGCAGCCTGAACGAAGGAGAGCACTCCCGCGCGGGGTGACGCGGTGCCGGCGCGGCGGCTCGGGTGCCCCTGATGTCACGTCAGGAACCAGACGAGAGGGCCTCGTTGTCCGCGGTGAGCTCGCCGAAGAGACGCCGTTCCGTCGTGATCGCGTCGCCGAACGGAAGCCGCGAGCCGGCCACGACGGAGTGCTTCGCCGCGTACAGCGCGGGCCCCGGGTTCCTGGCGACGGCCCCGACCCAGCGCAACGCGTCCGCGACGAAGTCGGCGTCCGTGAGGACGGTGTTGACCCAACCGACCCGCAGCGCCTCCTCGGCGTGGACGAGCCGTCCCGTGAGGATCGCCTCGGCGGCGCGGCCGGGGCCTATCAGCCGGGGCAGCCGAACACTTCCGCCGCCGCCCGGAATGATGCCGGCGGCGGCCTCGGGCTGCTGGAAGCGGGAGCGCGGGGAAGCGGCCCGCAGAGTGCACGCCAGGGCGATCTCGTTGCCTCCGCCCGAGGCGAGTCCGTCGACGGCCGCGACGGTGGGCTGGGGAATCTCCTCCAGCAGGCGCAGCGCCCGCGACCACGAGCCGAGTTCCTCCGCAGTCGCCAGTCCCGCGCCCGCCCGGGCCAGATCGGACAGCTCCGCGTGGTCGATGAACCTGTCGTCCAGCCCGCCGGTCAGGACGACGACCTTCACCTGGTCGGCCTGCCGGCCCAAGTCCTCGAGCAGCGCACCGAGTTGAATCATGGAGCCGAAATCCATGAAGTTGCCGGGTTTCCTGGTGAAGGTCAGGACGGCCACCGGGCCGAACCGATCCGAGGTCCACGTAGCCATGGTCCGCTCCGTATGTGTGTGCGGGCCGGCCGGATTCTGGACAGCCGGCTCGGTCCTGCGGTCTCTGTCCGGGAGCAACCTTGTCCGATCGCTCTGGGGCAGCCATCAGTCATGTGACCGTGTCCGGGAAGCCGTCAGAAGCCGGTGAGGGTGATCTTGCCGAGGGCGGTGCCCGCTTCCATGACGCCGTGCGGCTCCCGCCGGTTCGCCGCGTCGGCGGGTCCCAGACGGTGGGTCCCCGCGGTGTCGACGGGTCCGCCGCGGTGGCACCGGTCTCGGGCCGGCCCACCGCGGCGGGAACCCCAGACGGGTCAGGAGACCTCGACGTCTTCGAGATGGACCGAGACCACGAGCGGTTCGGGCACCTTGTGGCCGTTCTCGTCACGGCTGTAGATCATCCGCGTGGTGGGGATGACGAGGCCGGACACTTCCTGGTGGCCGGAGAGGTAGTGCGCGGCAGGGGTGTCGCCGGCGATCTCCACGCTGTAGTCGCGGCGGCGGATCAGGCCCTGCGAGTCGACGTAGACGGTCTGTTCGGTGCTGAGGGTGGCGATGCTGTCGGGGAAGGTGATGTGCAGGCGCCGGAACTTCTCCCCGTCCTCGGTCCACGGATCGATCTCCTCCGTCCGCACGCCGGGAAAGGTCAGTGAGAGCGGCTCGGCGAGGTAGGTCCACATGGCGCTGCCGGAGAAGTACGCGAGCTGGAGGCGCGTCCACGGCGTCATCAGGTCGTGGCCGGCGAACGACGCGCGCGGCTCGGTCAGTTCCTCGATCACGTTGCCGTCGGAGTCTTCCACCGCCACGCGGCCGGCGGAGAACACCGTGTGGTGGTCGGGGTGGAAGAACGGCTTCTGGGTGACGTACTCACGGCGCAGGTCGACGGTGACGTCGACGTCGTTCAGGGCGCCGGGGTGGCCCTTCATGCCCCACAGGGCCCCGCCGAAGAACTGCCGGGCGGTGATCCGGTGGGCCTCCTCCCAGCGGGCGCGCCCGCCATGGGCGTCGAAGACGATGTCGAGCAGATCGGACATGGGTGCTCCTTGTATGACGTGGCAGGGGTCAGCCGAGGAAGGCGTTGACGTCCTTGGCGGCTTCGGCGGGGTACTGGAACAGCGAGGCGTGGGCGGCGTCCGGGTAGATCCGGAGCTGTGCGTCCGGGATCAGGCCGGCCATCAGGTGGCTGTTCCTGGTGGGGATCATCAGGTCGTCGTCGCCCTGGATGACGAGCGTGGGGCACTGGATGCCGGTGAGGCGCTGAAGTGCGGCGTGGTCGGGGATCCCCCACTCCAGTACGGCGTCGTACTGGGCGTCACGGGAGGGCAGGCTGCTGGGCACGTCGCGGCCCTCGGTGCGGGCCATGAACCGGCCGAGGAATTCCACGCCCTTGGCCTGGCTGGTCTCGGTGTGGGCGAAGAAGATGTAGAGCAGGTCCTCGCCGGTGGGCACCTCGGCACGAGCGTGTGTCTCGATGTCCTCGCGCCAGCCGTGCATGCCGGGGGCGCCCTTGGGGCCGGTGCCGGCGAGCACGAGGCGGCGGACCAGACGGGGCCTGACGAGTGCGATGTCCTGGGCGGCGAAGCCGCCGATGGAGAAGCCGAGCAGGTCGATCCGGTCCAGGCCGAGGGCGTCGGTGAAGGTGATCATCTGCTGGGCGAGCTGCGCGATGGTGGTGGCGAAGCGGCCGGTGGACGAGGCGACCCCGGGGTAGTCGACCAGGATGATCTCGCGTTCGGCGGCGAGTGCGTCGACGAGGGCCGGGTCCCAGTTGTCGAGGTTGCCGGTGAAGTGCTGGAGCATCACGAGGGGGACCTCGCCGCCGGAGCCGAGCCTGCGGTAGGCGTAGCGGACACCGTCGGCCTCGACGAACTGCGTGGGGGCGGTGTGGTGGGTAACAGCGGACATGTTTCTCCCTGCCGGAACGGGATCGGAATCCTCGGGGTGGTGAAGTCGGGGGCGGCTCTCCGCGGGCCCGGCGTCCGTTGCGGACGGTCGACGCCGGCGGTGGTCCGGTCGCTCCGGGCCCCACGCTGCTTCCCGAACAGCATGCGGAGTGCGCAGTGGAAACTTTGTGGTGCGTGTCTTGACCGCCACGGGAAGGCCGTCGGGAGACGGAGGCCGACGGGCCGGGGAGGCGCCGTCACGCCCCCGGAGCACGCTCGTCGTGCCGGACGCCCGCTCCAGCGGCACGAGCCGCACGTGAGGAAGGCGCGCGGCGGTCTCGCGTTGTGCTCGACCCGGCGTCGGCCCGTGCGGGGCCGGGACATCGTAGGAGGCACTCCGACGCCTCGGCCGCCGGGGGCACGTCCAGCGAGACCAGCCGTGCTTCGTGCGTCGTCGCCAGACCGTTCAGCCGACGTCGGCTGGTGACCACGACCATGCACCCGGCGGGAACACGGTGCGGGTCCACCCCCGGCACCTCCAGGAACCCGTGCAGCACCTCGGCGGGATGCGCGGGAACCCCGTGCGGGGCGAATCCGCCGAGGTCCGCGCAGAGCCGGACGTCGGGGAAGTCCGCCGCCACCCGGTGGGCGAAGTGGACCGCCGACGCGGTCTCGCCGACTCCGGGAGCGCCGTCGAACGCCAGGACCCGCAGACCGTCGCCGACCTGGTGCGCGATGTCCAGTGCCTGGCCCAGGGCCTGCTCGCGTCCGGCGAAGGAGGCCACATCCGGTGGTAGCCGGGCGGGCTCGGTCCACAGCGTCCGCGCTCGGGGACGGGGCGGCGCCATGGGCCCGGTGGGCGCCGGTAGCCAGGGCCCCACCGGACAGCCGCGCAGAACGCTCCGGTGAGCGGCCCGCAGCGCCGGTCCGGGATCGATCCCCAGTTCGTCCGACAGCCGGTTCCTGATGCTGTGGTAGCGCGTGATCGCTTCGGCCTGCTTTCCGTCGGCGGCCAGCACGAGCAGTACGGACGCCTGGAGCGCCTCGTCGAGCGGGCAGCGGTCGGCGGCCTGTCGTACGGCCGGCAGGACGGAACCGGACCTGCCGCATTGAAGGGCCGCGGTGGCCGCCTCACACACGACCGGAGCGTATTCGTGTTCCAGCAGGGCGAAGGTCGGGTGCACCGCGGCGAGGGCGCCCAGGTCCTCCGCGCAGTTTCCCTGCCAGAGCCCCAACGCCTCCAGATACGTGTCGACGGCTGCCGGGAGGTCGCCCGTGGCGACCGAGGCGCGGGCCTGCCGGACGAGGGCTCGGAACCTGAGCAGGTCCAGGGCCTCGGCGTCGACACGCAGCAGATAGCTGCCGGCCTGCCGGAGGAGCCACCGGCCCGGCGATCTGACCGGCAGGCCGGGTTCGAGGAGCCGGCGCAGCGAGCCGACATACCGGTGGACCGCGTTCACGGCGCTGACCGGCGGCTCGCCGTCCCACAGCAGGCCGATCAGTTCGGACAGCGGGACGGGCCGCCCCGCGCCCGCCAGCAGCGCGGCGAGGAGCAGGCGTTGCTGGCGGGGGCCGAGCGGGAGTTCCTCCGCACCGCGCCAGGCCCGCACCGGCCCCAGCAGCGTGAAACGCAACGCTGGTGCCGGTTCCTGTTCTTCGCCGACGCGTCGGTGTGGTGTCACGGGCATCGAGGCGTCCTCCTTTCATCGTCAGGACGTCCGTCGGGCAGCCGGTCCGCCGTCTCGGTTCGCACCGCCGTACGGCCGTGCTGACAACGTAGGTCCGGGCCGCTCGACGGCCATCCGTCGCTTGACTCAAGGCGGCGGTCATTCGACTGACACGGCCGCCCGTGCGAGCGGCGAGTCTCGGCCGGGGGCCGGTGCGGGACGTGCCGACTGCCCTGCCCACGTTTGTTCACAGCTGAGGAGGGCGGAGCGGGAACGGACGTCGTGGAGGACGTGGACCTGCTGGTGGTGGGTGGCGGCAAGGCCGGCAAGTCACTCGCCATGGACACCGCGCGGGCCGGCCGCAGGGTGCTCATGGTCGAGAAGAGCATGACCGGCGGCAGCTGTGTCAACGTCCGCATCCCGACCAAGACACTGGTGACCAGCGCTCGGCTCGCCCCCGCAGGCCCGCGCGACCGACCGTGGCGGAGGGGCTGAACGCGCTGTTCACGTCCTGGGTGGACTGAGAAGCCGCCCCGCGGCGCCCGGCCGGTCGGGACCGCCGCCGGTGGACGCGGGTTCCGGTGGCTGCTCCTGTGTCCCCCGGGCGCGGCCGAGTGCGTCGTGGAGCTGGGTCCGGCTGCTGACACCCAGCTTGGGGAACACCTGGTACAGGTGGAAGCCCACGGTACGGGCGGACAGCAGCAACCGCTCACCGATCTGCCGGTTGGTGAGCCCGGCCGCCGCCAGCCGCGCGATCTGCAACTGCTGTGGAGTCAGCCGCTCCACCGGTCCCGACCTCCCCTCCGCGTCCCGCACGGGCACCCCGCAGGCCCGCAGCTCCCCCGTCGTCCGCGTCACCCACGGACGGGCCCTCAGCCGCTCGAAAACCGTGAGTGCCCGGGCCAGTTCGGCCCGCGCCTCGCCCATCCGGCGCCTGCGGCGCAGCCACTCACCGAACTCAAGAGAGGCCACCGCCCGCTCGAACGGCCACTGTTCTCCCATCGGGTCCCCAACGGCGGTACGGAACAGCCCTTCCGCTTCCTCCCCCTCGCACAGCAGCGCCCTTGCCCGCGCCACGATCAGCCGCAGGCGGTGCGACATCTCCTCGCCCACCCAGCGCTCGACCGCGGCAACCACCGCGACCGCCTCCTCCGGCCGCCCCACCCGGACGGCGGCGGCCGCCAGGTCCGCCACGCCGTACAGGGAGCAGTGATAGTGCACCGGCCGTGGCTCGGGCCCCGCCGTGAACAGCCCGCGCAGCAACTCGAACTCCACCGGGTGATCCCCCTCTGCGGCGGCCACCGCCGCCCGTACCCTCGCCATACGCACCCCCAGCGCCCGGCTCTCCGAGACGTCGAACCCCGTCACGGCCCGCGCCATCAACTCGCGGGCGTCCTCCCCGCGCAACGCCAGCACCATGGCGTTCACGTACACGGCCACCCATGTGGCCATCTCCAGCCCGTTCTCCGCCGCCGCCCGCCGCGCGTCCCCGGCGGACTCCCACGCCGCGTCCCACGCGCCGGCGTCGAACTGCGCCAACGCCAGCGACTGTCCCACCATCGCGCCGCAACCCTCGGTCGGCACCTCCCGCACCCGCTCCGCCGCGGCACTGAGCAGCCGCACTCCGAGCGCCGTCTCGTCGAGGAGCCACGCCGCGCTTCCCAGCATGGTCAACCGTTCCGGCAGGCCGTCCGCCTCGGCCGTGGCGCGTGCCAGTGCCGCCAGCACACCGCGACGGTCACCGAACGGATCGCAGCAGGCACGTGCCCACACCTGTTCGTGCGCGCTGCCCACATCCGCCGGGACACCCGCCAGCGACGCCAGCGCCTGCCTGCGGAGCGTGACGTCACCACTGCAGTACAGCACCACCGCACTGTGACTGATCGCTTCCAGCGCCGTCACCGGCGAGGTCTCCGTCATGTCGGCGGCCAGGGGCAGCAGTTGCGAGAGCGCCGCCCGCTGCCGTCCCGTCGCCGCCAGCGCCCACCCACGGCGCAACGCCGCCGCGGCCAGCAGTTCGGTGTCGTCCGTCGCCGCGGCCACCTCGCCCGCCAGCGCCTCGACCCACCACGGCTCACCCGCGCGCGCGGCGAGATCGCACGCGTCCAGCAACCTGTGGGCCCGCGCCCGGCCCCGTTCGCTCAACCTCGCCGCTCGCTCCAACGCGGCGGCCGCCATCCGGCAGCCGCCACGCCGGCGGGCCCGGTCCGCCGTCTCCACCAGCGCGCCCGCGACCGACTCGTCCGGTGCCAGACAAGCCGCGCCCAGATGCCACGCCCGCCGGTCGGGATCTCCCGCCAGAGCGTCGGCCAACCGGAGATGCGCCGCGCGGCGCTCCGCGAACGTCGCCGTCCCGTACACCGCGGACCTCACCAGCGGATGCCGGAACTCGACGCGCCCGCTCACCAGACGCACCAGTCGCGCGTTCTCCGCGGCCGCCCATGCCTCGGCGCCACCGGGCACCGACGCGGCCGCCGACAAGGCCGCCGCCGAGTCCGGCTCGTCGGCCGCGGCGGCCAACAGCAGCACCTGGCGTGTCGGTTCCGGCAGCGCGCCCAGCCGTTCCGCGAAAGCCCTCTCCAGCCGGACCGGCAGCGCGAAGTCCGCGCCCACTCCTGCGTCCCATCCCGCAGCACCCCGCTCCGCCGCGTCCCGTGCCAACTCCTCCAGCGCCAAAGGGAGTCCCGCCGCCGTTCGCAGCACCTGCCCGCGCACCCGGCCTCTGGGGACGACAGGCTGCGCGTCCAGCAGGCGGCCGGCCGCTTCCGCGGACAGCGGCTCGACCGGCACCTGCTCGAACCCGGGCCAGCCGGGTCCGGCCGCGCTGTCACCGCGCACTGCCGCCAGCAGGCCCACCGGTTCGCCGACGAGACGCCGCGCGACGAACAGCACCGTCCCCAGGGAGGAGCGGTCGAGCCACTGCATGTCGTCGACGACGATCGTGACGGGCCGGTGGCGCGCCGACGCCAGCAGCAGGTTGAGGGTCGCGAGTCCGACGAGCAGCCGGTCGTCGGCGCCGTCCGTGTGGTGCAGGCCGAGGGCTCGGGAGAGGGCGGCGCGCTGGGGAGCCGGAAGCCGTGGCAGGTGTTTCAGCGCCGGCCTCAGCAACTGGTGCAGAGCGCCGTGTTCCAGTGTGTGCTCGGTACGGCTGCCGGCGCAGCCGATCACGGTGGTGCCACGGCGGGCCGCTTCCGCCTCCGCGGCGTGCAGCAGCGTTGTCTTTCCGATACCGGACTCACCCACGAGAAGAAGAGCGCTGGAATTCTCGGCCCGCTCCGGAAAGAGGCCTCGCAGAATGCGTGCCATCTCCGGCTCGCGTCCGATGATCCCGTTCGATGCGCCGACTCCCAGGCGTACACGGACCATTGTCACTCCCCGGTTCGAATCAACCGGAAGCTATCACGGAATTCCGGAACACCCGGATTCCCCGCTGAAAAGAGGTCACCCCTCAAGAAACAATCAAGAATTTCCGCATCGAAACAGGGAGAATTCCAGATTCATTCCACAACCCGGCGCGGGTGTGCCGGTGAAAACGTATCTCACGTACGGTTCTCCGGGTCCTGGCCGATCCCAGTCGACCGACAGATGTGTCGCCTGCCCCCGTCGGCCATCATGTGAGCGCCGGCAGGAGCAACCGCCGTCCGGCGTGGGAGGAACGTTGTCGTTGGTGGGCCGTACGTCCGAGTTGCAGACCCTCGAAGCGCTGCTGGCCGAGGCCGAGAGCGAGGGAGCAGCGCTGCTGCTGAGAGGTGACCCCGGCGTGGGGAAGACCGCGCTGCTGGACGCCGTGACCGCCCGGGCCCGGGTCGGTGGACTGCGGGTGCTCCAGGTCGTCGGTGTCGAGAGCGAACAGGAACTCGCGTTCTCCGCCCTGCACCAGTTGCTCTATCCGCTCTTCGATCACCTCGCCGAACTGCCGTCCTTCCAGAGCGGTGTGCTGGAACAGGCGCTCTCCATCCGTGCGGGCTCGGCGCCGGGACGCTTCGCGATCTCCGCGGCGACACTGGCGCTCCTCCAGGCAGCGGCGAAGGGGCAGCCGCTGTGCGTGGTGGTGGACGACGCGCACTGGATCGACCGTTCCAGCGCGGAGGTGCTGACGTTCATCACGCGCAGGCTCACCGGTTGCCGGGCGGCCTTCGTCATGGCGGCGCGCAGTGGAGCACACGGCTACCTCGACCCGACGGGCCTGCGTGTGCTCGACGTCGGCCCGCTGCCGGCCCTCGACGCCCTGGCTCTGCTCGACAGCAGCCACCCGGGGCTGGCCGAATCGACCAGGCGGCGCCTGCTCGACGAGTCCGAAGGCAACCCGCTCGCCCTGGTGGAGCTGCCGAGCCAGCTCACCGACGCCCAGCGGGACGGCGCCGCGTCCCTGCCGGTGAACCTGCCGCTCAGCAGCCGCCTGGAGAGCGTGTTCGCCGACCGTCTCCGGCGCCTCGGCTCCGCGTCGCGTCTCGTCCTGTTGTTGACGGCACTGGACGGCGAGCGTCCCGGCAACCTGCGGGACATCCGGGCGGCCTTCGGGGCGGGAGTCCTGGGCGAGGAGTGGGACGAAGACCTGGTGGAGGCAAGCGAGCACGCCGGTCTTGTCCGTGTCGACCAAGTCGCGGAGCAGGTCACCTTCCGGCACCCCCTGGTCCGCTCGTGCACGGTGCACATGTCCCCGGCCGCGCGCCGCAGAGCAGCGCACCGCGCACTCGCCGAGGTCCTCACGTCGGAGCCGGAACGGCGTGCCCTGCACCTCGCCCATGCCGCGGACCACCCCGACGAGGCGGTCGCCGTCGAACTCACCCGCGCCGCGGAGCGAGCCGTGGCCCGTGGTGGCGCCGCGGAGGCCGCCACCGCGTACCGCCGTGCCGCCGAACTCAGCCAGGATCCGGCCGAACGTGGCCGCCGCCTGGAGCAGGCGGCGTTCGCCGCCGGCATCGCCGGTCTCCTCGGGACGGCCCACGAACTGGCCGGCCGGACCACGGAATCACTGCGGGGCGCGGCAGCCGCGGCCTACGTACAGTTCCACCGGGAGGGTGACATCGACGCGGTCTACCGCATCCTGCCCCCCGCCATGGAGGCGGCACGCTCCAGCAGCGCCCCGCAGGACGTGGACGCGTTCGACGACGCGTTCTACGTCCTGCTCAACACGGCGGTGTGGGGAGGCCGTGCGGAACTGTGGCCTCCGGTGTATCGCGTGCTCGACCTCGTCTCCGAGTCCGCGCGCATGTGTTTCGACTGCGTGGCCGACCCGGCGCGGACGGCGCACGGCGTGCGGCGGCAACTCGACAGGGCGACCGCCGCGCTGTCTTCCGACACTCCCCTGTGGCGTGTCAACTGGCTGATCTACACGGCCATGTACCTGGACTGCTTCACCTTCTACGACGGTGTGTGGCGGGAGGCCGTCGGGCACAGCGCGTACGACAGCCTGCGCTTCGGCGTGGTGGCCCGGGCCCACGAGGCGTTCATGCGAGGTGAGTGGGACAGGATCCAGGCGATCGCGTCACAGGGCATCGCGGACGCCACCGAGCACGAGTACAACCTCATCCACGTCATCTTCACGTACGGGCTGGCCATGGTCGCGTCCGGCCGCGGGGACGAGGAAGCACTGCGCCGGCACTGCGACACGATCACCGCGTGGGCGCAGCCGCGACGTATGCAGCTGCTGATGTCGACGGTGCACGAGACCCGGGCCCGTGCCGCCGTCGGGCGCGGGGACTTCGAGGAGGCCTATCTGCTGACCTCCGCGTTGACCCCGCCGGGCGAACTGCCCGCGCACTTCCCGCATTTCTCCCGGGTGTTCCTGGACCTGGTGGAGTCCGCGATGCGCACCGGCAGAGCCGCGGCGGCCCGCGCACACGTGGATGCGGGCAGACAGGCGCGCCTGGACGCCATCTCACCGCACCACGCGGTCATACTCGCCGCGGCCGTGGCGGTGACCGCCCCCGACGACGAGGCCGGCACCCTGTACGAGGCGGCTCTCGCCGTGCCGGACGCCGAGCTGTGGACCTATGAACACGCGCGTGTCAGGCTCTGGTACGGCGAGTGGCTGCGGCGGCGTCGGGAGTACACGGCCGCACGCGTCCAGCTGAGCCGGGCGCTGGAACTCTTCGAGCAGCGGCTGAAGGCTCCGCTCTGGGCGCAGCGCGCGCGGGACGAACTACGCGCGGCCGGCGTGGGCGTCGGGGTGGCGGACGCCAGGGCCGGGGTGAGGATGAGCGCCCAGGAGCGGCGTATCGCCGAACTGGCGGCGAGCGGGCTGTCCAACAAGGAGATCGGCCGGCAGCTCAACATCTCGCCCCGCACCGCCGGTGCCCATCTCTACCGGGTGTTCCCCAAGCTGGGCATCACCTCCCGCGCCGCGCTGCGAGACGCGCTGAAGGCCTTCGACGAAGCCGACGGCGCGTGACGGCGAGGGCGACTGTCCGGGACATCGGAAGGCCGGCGCCGGTCACCGGCGCCGGGCTCGCCATTCGGGGGCGAGGATCGCCCAGAGCTGCTTGTCGTGGCGCACGCCCTCATACGGCCATGCCTCGCGGCGCACCCCCTCCAGCGTCATGCCCAGCCGCTCGGCCACCGCTGCGCTGCGCTCGTTGTCGGCCCGGCAGTGCCATTCGGCCCGATGCAGGCCCCGGGACGTGAACGCCCAGTCCAGGAGCGCTCCGCAGGCTTGCGTGACCAGACCGTGGCCCTCGGCGGACGGCTCCAGCCAGCAGCCGATCTCACACGCGCCGGCGGCGGCGTCGAAGGCGGTGAACATCACACCGCCGACCAGCAGTCCGTCCCGCCGGATGCCGTACAGGCGGGCACCGTCGCCGGCCTGGCGCTCGGCGTACCGCTGCAGCGTGGCCCGTGCCCCGTCCACGTCCTCGGTGACGAACGCGGGCCCGACCCAGGGACGAATGTGCTCGCGGGCCCGGTCCAGATGGCCGGCGAACTCCTCGGCGTGCCAGACCTCCAGTGGACCGAGGCGAGCACCGTCGCGCAGCGACAGGGAGAACATGCGACCCTCCTCATTCTCATAACAAGCGTTGTGAGAATGTACCGTGGCTGCATGCCACGCACCAAGGGAGATCACGAGGCCCGTCGACGCGACGTCTCCACGGCGGTCTGGCAGGTCATGGCCACCCGTGGTTTCGCCGGCCTGACCCTGCGCGCCGTCGCCGCCGAACTCGGCGCGAGCACCGGCCTGCTCACGCACTACTTCCCCACCAAGCACGCGCTCGTGGAGTACGCCCTCGACCTGCTCGAACAGCGCACCGTGTCCCGGCCGCGCCGCCGTACGGGCGAAGGTCTGGCCGCCCTCAGGGACGCGTTGCTGGACATCCTGCCGCTCACCCCCGAGGCCACGGACAGCAACCGCATCTGGGTCTGCTCCTGGGACACCGCGCTTACCGACCCCGCCCTGAGCAGTGACTACGCCCGCAAGTACGCGCAGGGCCGGGACCGCCTGACCGAGCGGGTGAGCGCGGCGCAGGAGCTCGGCGAACTGCCCCCCGGCGACCCCGCCCGGACCGCGGCCGGAGCCCAGGCCTTCGTCCTCGGACTGGTCGTCCAGGCACTGCTCGACCCGGCGGCCTTCCCGCCCCGACGCCAGGTCGAACTCCTCGACGACTACCTGGCCTCCTTGACGGCCTCGCCCTGACGACGACCTGTCCCCAGGCGATACCCAGTAGCCCTTGAAGGAGCTGATGGCGGGCCGAGGGCGGCGGAAGGCCCGGGGACGCCGCCCTCAGATGCCGATGACCATGCGGAACCGCGCCTCGCCGCTCAGCATCCGGTCGTACGCTGCCTGTGCGTCGGTGAGCGACGCGTGCTCCACCATCGGCGCCACGTCGTGAGCCAGGGCGAAGGCCAGGTTCTGCTCGTTCTCCGCCGCGGTACCGGTGAGGGAACCCGACACCTGCACGGCGTCGAAGATCAGCTGACGCGGCGTGACCCGGACCGGCTCCGGCGACACCCCCACCAGGACCAGCCGGCCCCGCCGGGTCAGGCCCCCCAGCAGCGGACTCACGTCTCCGCCTGCCGCCGTGCCCAGGACCATCCGGGCGCCTCCGAGTGCGGTCAGGCGCTCGGCGGCGTCCGTGGCCCTGCTGTCCACGTAGTGGTGCGCGCCCAGCCGGAGGGCCAGTTCCTCCTTGTCGGCCCCGCGCGCGATCGCGACCACCCGCAGCGCCAGGGCACGCGCGTACTGGAGGGCCAGGTGCCCGAGGCCGCCGACGCCCTGCACGGCCACCAGGTCCCCGGCCACCAGGCCGCCCGGCTGCCGCACATGGTCGGCCAGGGCGTTGTACACCGTGAACCCCGCGCACAGCAGCGGTGCCACCCGGGTGGCACTCAGCTCCTCCGGCACGGCCACCAGCCCGGTCTGCCGGGCGTACATGTACTCGGCGTAACCACCGTCGACGTGCACACCCGTGTACGGCTGGTCGGTGCAGCCGACGAAGTCGCCCAGTCGGCAAGCCGCGCACACACCGCAGTGTCCGCCGAGGAAACCGACACCGACCCGGTCGCCCACGCGCCACCCTTCGACACCGTCGCCGAGGGCGTCGACACGGCCCACGGCCTCGTGCCCCGGAACGCGGCCGGTCTCCCCCTCCTCATGCGTATGCACGACGATCGAGTCGCTGTGGCAGACACCGCACGCCTCGACCCTGATCCGCACCTGCCCCGGACCTGGCGGCACCAGCTCCCGCTCGGTGGGACGCAGGCCGCCGCCCGGGGCGACCTCGACTGCGCGATACGTGGTCATGAACAACTCCGTCCGAGGAAGTTCCGAGGAAGTCGAGAGTGCGGAAACAGGCGGTCCGTGTGTGTCCCCGCGAACATCCGTCCCAGCTTCGCGGGGGCCAGTGGAATGTTTGTGGCCGCGCTCTTGACCGCGGGCCGACACCCGCGCGCGAGAACGGCACGGCGCGGGGGCCGACTTGACTTTCCCAAGACGACCGGACACATTCATGGCGGCAGGGGCGACAACGATCACACCTGCCTCGAATGCGCCGCGTCGACCGCCCGGTCCACCAGCTTGCGGACGTGCCGTCCGTGCCGCCGCACACCGCCGAGGAGCGGAGAACATGCCACAGATCAGTGTCCGGGAACGACTGGTCGACAACGCGGTGGACGTGTTTCGCCGCAAGGGGTTCAGCGGTGCGAGCATCCAGGACGTCACCGAGGCTGCAGGTGTGCCGAAGGGGTCCGTCTACAACCACTTCCGCAGCAAGCAGGACCTCGCCGTGGAGATCGTCCTGCGCTACGCGCGTGCCGCCGACCACTCGATCCTCGAGGGTCCGGGTCCGGCCCTGGAACGCCTGCGGGGGCATCTGATCGCGCAGGTCGAGCGTATCCGCGACTCCGGAATCGAGTTCGGATGTCTGCTCGGCACCTTCGCCAGCGACGGCGCCAACGCCGGCGAGAAAGTCAGGGAGGCGGTCCGGGAGGCACTGGACGGCTGGACCGACGCGCTGACCGCCACGATCGCCGACGGTCAGGCGTCAGGCGAGATCACCACCGCGTGGTCCGCTGCCGCGCTGGCCGCATTCCTGCTGGACCTGTTCGAAGGCGCCGCACTGCGGGCCAGGACCACGGCCGATCACGCGCTCATGTCCGAGGAGGTGAGCATCGCCCTCGAAGCGTTGCGTCCCTGAGGTGCGGCCGGTGTTCCGGTTCCCCGGAGGAACCTGCCGCCAGGCCCGCGTCGGCCGGAGCAGTTCGCTGTCAGGGCCTGAGGGCTTTGAGGGCCAGGTCCAGGGAGCGCATGGCCGCGGCCTCGTCCCGGGTCGCCTTGCCGCGCAGCCCCGCGCCCTCGAAGGCGTCGATCAGGAAGGCCGCGAGGTCGCTCGCCGGCTCCTGGGACGTGATCTCACCGGCTCGCTGCCCCTCCTCGATCACCGGCGTCAGCACACCTATCCACGCGGCGATGCTGCGGCGGACCACCGTACCGACCTCGTCGCCGACCGCCGGGCCCTCGCTCGCCATGGTCATCAGCAGGCATCCGTACTCCACCCCGGTGGAGTTGGTGCGCGAGGCCTGGGCGGCGAAGTGTGCGCGCAGCTGTTCCAGCGCCGGGAGGTCCTGGGCGCCGAGCATGCTCAGGTCCGTCCCGCGGCTGTACCGGCGGACGATCTCGGCGGCGAGTTCCTGCTTGCTCTTGAAGTGGTTGTAGAAGGAGCCCTTGGGTACTTCCGCAGCGTTGGTGATGTCCGCGACGCTGGCGCCATTGAACCCCTGCTGACGGAACACGGTCTCCGCGTGCTCGATCAGCTTCCCTATGACGCTCACCTGAGGCATACGGCCAATATGGCCGGTCTGCTTGAGATTGTCAAAAGCCCATGACCTGCCGTTTCAAGCTGAGGGGTGGGTGAGGCAGCCGGGGCGCGACCGGCGTTGACTTTCAAGACGACCGGTCATATTGTGCTCCTCGGCGGGAGTCGACGACGACGAAGAGGCACCGGGCGCATGACTGACACATCCGACCGCGGCGACGGCTCGCGGTATCCGCTCTCGGAACTGCGCACCAGCCTTCACCTCCTGTCGGCACCCCCAGGAGACAGCACGGTCGAATGCGCCTTCCGCTACGGCACCGACGGTCCGCTCGCCGTGCGCCTGGAGTTCCATGTCTCCTCGGACGTCCACGTCACCTGGGTGGTGGGGCGCGATGTCCTCATCGCCGGAGTCCAAGGCCTCAGCGGGAACGGCGATTTCAAGGCCTGGCCCTCGCGTGCGAGGTCCGGCACCCCCCTGCTCTACCTGAGACTGGAACGCCCGCAGGGGAACGCGACCTTCGCGGCCGACCTGAGTGAGGTACGCGGGTGGCTCGAGCACACCTGCGAACTCGTGCCCGCCGGTGCCGAAGACACTCTGCTGGACTGGGACAGCCTCACCGGGGCGTCGCTGCCGCCCGCCTGACGAGGTTTGCCGGCCCCGGCCCCGGCACGTCACACCCACGGCGGTCGCATGTCTTCCGCTCACTCGTCTCGTGTGGGTATTCCTGAGTACGATGCGCAGGTCACCCACACGCAAGGGAGTGAGGCTGTGCCCACCCAGTCAGCCGCCGCCACGGTCCGGTCGCGATACATGGAGCAGGCCGCGTCCGATCTGGAGGACAACCGCCGGCAGCAGCAGGAGCTGCAACGCCAGCTCGAGACCCTGCGTCAGGAGGAGAAACTGCTCCTGGACATCCTCAACCTGGCAGAGCACTCCACCACGGTGCCGGAGCAGGCACGGGGCACCGAGCCGGAAGCCGCGCCGAGTCCGGAGGCGACGGAGGAGTCCGCGACTCGTCCGCGCGCGGTCAAGGCCGCGAGGCGAGCCGCCTCACGCAAGGTCAAGGCCCCACGGGGACGGACCGGGCCGCGCCCCCTCCTCGGGGACCTGCTGCTGGACCAGCTGAAGAAGCACGACACTCCGCGCCTGGCCAAGGAGTTGCGCGAAGAGCTGATCGAGGCGCATCCCGACCGGGTCCCCACCCCTCAGGTCGTGCGCAACACCCTGGAGGGCCTGGTCGCGAAGGGCCGCATCCGACGCCACAAGCAGGACCGGTCGGTCACGTACACCCCGGTCGCATCGGACGGCGCCGCTCCCGGCCGCGACTGACCCGGCCGCGCGGCACGGCACCAACGGCCCCACGTGTCATCCGTGCGCCGGCGCGCCCGGGGTTCGCGTACGGTCAAATGTCCGATGGCCCGCGCCGCGGACGGCGTCAGACTCGTCGCCGTCCCTGTGCTCCTCGCATGACCGATGAGCACTTCACCGGCGCAGGAGTCAACGTCATGTACCACGAGACGCCGAACCGCAGGGCCCGAGCGGCCTCCGGCATCACCTACGCCTACCGCCGGTGCGGTCCGAGAGGTTCGCAACCTCCGCTGCTGCTCCTTCCACACTTCAGTGGCACGCTGGACAGCTGGGATCCCGCTCTGGTGGACGCGCTGGCTACGGAGCGTGATGTCATCGCCTTCGACAACGCCGGCGTCGGTCTCAGCACCGGCAGCACACCCCGTACCATCCGGGACACCGCCCTCGACGCCATGGCCTTCCTCCGGGCCGTCGAGGTGCGGGAAGTGGATGTGCTCGGGTTCTCCATGGGCGGGTACACCGCGCAGGAGATGACCCTGCTCCAGCCGGCCGCCGTCCGCCGCCTCGTCCTCGCGGCCACCGCCCCGCGCGGTGCACCGGGGATCCACGGACTGCGGGACGACGTGCTCGGCCACGTCTGTTCGGGCGAACCCCGGGCTCAGCACTACCTGTCCGCCTTCTTCAACCACACCGAGGCCGGCCAGCGCAGTGGCCTGGAATTCTTCGGCCGTTACATCGAGCGGGAGCGGGACCGGGATCTGCCGGTCAGCGCGGCGGCCCGGGAAGCCCAGTCCGCGGCCTTGCTCGAGTGGGGCGTGCCCGACGGGGGCGCGCCGTACGGACTCGGCGCGATCCGGCAGCCCACACTCGTCGCGGGCGGGGACAGTGACCGGGTCGTCCCGCCCTCGGCATTCCGGCTGCTCGCGGGTTCGCTGCCCGACGCCCGCGCACATCTGTACCCCGACTCCGGACACGGCTTCCTGTTCCAGTACCACGAGGAGTTCGCGCGGGAGGTCCTGGACTTCCTGCGCTGAGGAGACCGCACATGTCGAGACATGTGTGCGTCAACTTGACGGGGAGCGTTGAGCACATGTGTCATGGCGGGTGCGTCCTCTCCGCGTGTCTTTCTCACACGTGTGCCAGCGTGACGGTTGGTTCGGAAATCCGGGGGACGGTTCTTCTGAGGAGCTGGACATGACATCGCTTGAAAACGCAGTGGTCCTGGTCACCGGCGGCGGTCGCGGGCTGGGGCGCGCACTCGTCGAGGAGGTGCTGGCGCGCGGCGCGGCCAAGGTGTACGCCACGGCACGGGACCCTCGCTCGGTGACCAACCCGGACGTCGTGCCGGTGGCCTTGGAGGTGACCGATCCGGCGTCGGTGGCGGCAGCGGCCGAGTCGGCGAAGGACGTCACCGTACTCATCAACAACGCGGGCGTCTCGGTGCAGGCGTCGTTCCTCACCTCGCCGGTCGAGGACATCCGGCGCGAGTTCGAAACGAACTTCTACGGCCCCCTCCAGGTCACCCGCGCCTTCGTTCCGGTCATCGAGGCCAACGGCGGCGGCCACATCCTGAACGTCCACTCCGTCCTCTCCTGGATCGGTGTGGCCGGTTCCTACAGCGCGTCCAAGGCGGCCCTGTGGTCGCAGACCAACTCCCTGCGGCTGGAGCTGAAGCCACGCGGTATCGATGTGACCGGTCTGCATGTGGGCTACGTCGACACCGACATGGCAGCGGACGTCGACGCGGCCAAGTCCAGCCCGGAGGCGGTCGCCGCGCTCGCCGTCGACGGAGTCGAGTCCGGGGCCTACGAGGTGCTCGCCGACGACCTGTCCCGGCGCGTCAAGGCGGGCCTGGCCGCGGACATCGAGACGCTCTATCCGCAACTCGGGAAGTGACGTCGGCGGGCCGACGGGCCGGCCGGCCTCGGAGGCGTTCGGCTGACCTACCGGCATCGGGACAGCCGGCGCCCCGGCACCAGCAGTCCCGAGCCACCGTGGGGCGGCCCGGCACCAGTGCTCCCGAGCCACCGTGGGGCGGCCCGGGAGTACTGGTGGGAACGGCACGGGTGGCGGCCGCCGGATTACGTGGCCGGCGTCCGTCTCCGGCAGGATGGGCGTATGACCGAGATCCGCACACCCCGTCTCCTCCTGCGTGGCTGGCACGACGACGACCTGGTGCCCATGGCAGACATCAACGCGGACCCGCGGGTCATGAGGTGGGTCGACGACGGCTCGGTGCGCGACCTGGACGAGACGGCAGAGGCGGTCGAGCGCTGGGAGGAGGAGTGGGACGAGGAGGGCTTCGGGCTCTTCGCCGTCGAAGTGCTGGCCTCGGGCGAGCTGATCGGCCTCACGGGACTGTCCGTGCCCTGGTTCCTGCCGGAGGTGATGCCCGCCGTGGCGATCAGCTGGCGGCTGGGCCCGCAGTTCTGGGGCCAGGGATACGCTTCGGAAGCGGCGCACGCCACGCTGGAGTTCGCGCTCCAGGACCGCGGCCTGGACCGCGTCATCAGCATCAACCGGGTGGGGGACAACGCCTCCGAGAACGTCAGCCGCAAGCTCGGCATGGTGCCCGAGCGGGAGACGGTGCACCCGGTGTACGGCTTCCCTCTCCGCGTTCACGCCATCGATCTGACCGAGTTCGAGGCGTAGCCCGGCCGGGCCGTCGGTCAAGCACGGGGCCGCCGGCGCGCGACCCGTCGCCGCCTTGCGGTTGCCCGCGGCCGCGCCCGCGTGTGAGGCCGCCGACTCAGCCCAGCGACGCGCTCGCCGCGCGCAGTTCACGCAGCGCCGCCAGGGTGTACCCGGCGAGGTCCTGCTTGCCGTCACGCTCACCCTCGGACCACTGGGCGAACCCCCGCTTGAAAGCGAGGACGCCCAGCTCGCCCGCCAGGGCCGCGGTCGCGTCGGGTACGCCTCGGGCGACCAGAGCGGTCGTCATCGCGGCCGCGAGGCTGACGCTCTTGAGGGCGTCACGCTCCTGAAGCTCGGCGCTCGCGGCGACGGCCGCCTTCAGGCGGGGAGCGAGCTCGCGGTTCATGGGTCCCATCGCCCCTGAGGCGCGCTCGAGGCCGGCGGCGACCGCCTCGAGCGGACTGGCGTCACCGGGCGCCTCGGCGATGCCCTCGGTCAGCAGCCGGCTCAGCGTCTCCTGCCCGGCCACCAGCAGTTCGCGCTTGTCGGGGAAGTGCCGGAAGAAGGTGCTCTTGGTGACTCCGGCGCGCTCGGCGATCTGCGCGACCGTCGTGGCGTCGTACCCCTGCTCGGTGAACAGGTCGACGGCGGCCACCACGAGGCGTTCCCGTGCGCCTGGTTCCCATCTGCCCATGGTCGCCATCATAGGCGATGGGACTCTTGTCCCATCACTGCGCTAGAGTGATGGGACAAGAGTCCCATCACTTGTCCGGGAGTTTTCCCATGCGTGTTTTCGTCACAGGTGGCACCGGTCTGATCGGTTCCGCCGTCATCGCCGAGCTGCTCCGCAACGGCCACACCGTCCTCGCGCTGGCCCGCTCCGACGCGTCCGCGCTCGCCGCCGAGACCGCCGGCGCGGAGCCGCTCCGAGGAGCCCTCGCCGACCTGGACATCCTCCGGGCCGGCGTCGCCCGGGCCGACGGGGTGATCCACCTGGCCTTCGGCAACGACTTCAGCAGTCCCGAGGCCGTCGCCAGGTCGGTCGCCGAGGAGAGTGCCGCCCTCGCGGCCCTCGGCGAGGAACTCGTCGGCAGCGACCGCCCCTTCGTCACCGTGTCGGGCACGCCCTGGGTGCCGGGCCGCGTCTCCACCGAGGCCGACCCGCTGCCGACCGACGGTCCGGTGGGCGGGCGCGGGCGCGCGGTCACGGCGGTCCTGGGCCTGGCCTCGCGCGGGGTCCGGAGCACGGCCGTACGCATGCCGCGCACCGTTCACCACCAGGGCGCGGGCGGGTTCGCCGGCCTGCTGACCGACATCGCACGCCGGACCGGCGTGTCCGGCTACCCGGGTGACGGCGCACAGCGCTGGCCGGCCGTGCACGCGCTCGACGCGGCAGTCCTCTTCCGACTCGCCCTGGAGCAGGCGGAAGCAGGTACTTCCTGGCACGCCGTGGCCGACGAGGGGGACGAGGTGCGCGACATAGCGGCGGTCATCGGCCGCCGCCTGGGCCTGCCGGTGCGGTCGGTGCCGACGGAGACCTTCGGCCCACTCGGCCAGATCTTCGCGACCGACCAGCCCTCGTCCAGTGCCCACACCCGGCAGGCGCTCGGCTGGGAGCCGAAGCACCCGGGCCTGCTGGAGGACCTGGAGAACATCCACCGCTGACCGGCGACCGAGCGAGCGCGCCGACCGGCCGCCGAGCGAGCGCGCCGACCGGCGACCGAGCGAGAGGTTCGTGCAGGCGGCGGGTCCGCGGGTACGCCCAGGTCAGGACCGGGTGCCGGTACGAGCGACCGTCCTCACATCCGGGCCCTCAGCACGTCGACCTCGCAGCCCGGCGCGAAGGCGTCGAAGCCGTGCTCCATCAGCCAGCGGACGATCAGCAGGCTGCGCAGCGACCACCATCCGCGGATCACGTCGAGGTCGACGTCGATACCGTAACCGGCGATGACGTCGTCGAGGCGGTCCTCGTGTCCGAGCGTGAAGGTGGCGAGGTCGTACAAGGCGTCTCCCTGGCCCGCCTCGGACCAGTCGATGATGCCCGTCACCTCGTCGCCGTCGACGAAGAGGTGCGCGATCTGGAGGTCGCCGTGCGTGAAGGCCGGCGTCCAGGGCCGGAGCGCGGCCTCGGCGACCTGGCGGTTGCGGCTGATCAGGTCGGCGGGCAGAACGTCGTTCGCCACCAACAGGCCGCATTCGGCGTCGAGTTCCGCGGCCAGCGCGACGACACCGCGGCCGGCCCGGCCCGGCCGTGGCGGCAACGGCGCGTCGTGCAGCTTCCGGATGGCGGCGCCCGCCGCGGCCCACGCCGCGGGCGACCCGGTCGCCGGCCCGCCGAGCCGCCCGAGCGTCGTCCCCGGGAGTGCGGCGATCGCGAGCACCGGCGGCCTGCGCCACAGGACCGCCGGGGTCGGGACCGGCGCGAGGGCCATCGCCTCGACCTCGGCGTCGACGCGCGCCTGATCGGCGTCCACCTTCAGGAACACGTCGCCGACGCGCAGCGTCGCGCGCTCGGAATGAGCTACGACGACTTCGACCTCATCCATGGGCGACCAGTATCCCGGGGACGGTCACCGGCGTCGCCGGGTTTTCGCGGACGGCACCGCCGCGTCTTCGCCTACGGCACCGCCAGGCTTGCGCGTGCGGCACCGCCGACTCTTCGCGAGCGGCACCGACCTCCGAACGGGTCGGGCCCCGCTCTTGTCAGGGGTGGGTCAGCGCGCCGTGTCGCCGTTCGAGGCCGACTGGGAGAAGCCGTCGTGCCATGCGGCCTTCGCGCCGGAGTCTCCGATGCGGTAGACGTCCACCACGGCGCCCGCCGCCACCGCCAGGGACAGGACGACCGCCGCCACGCGCACCGGCGTGGTGGTCCAGAACGAACCGCCCGCGGAGTCCGGGCCGGCTGCCGTGGCCGGACGGGCGGCCCACCAGACCAGCGCCGCCAGAGCGAACAGGCCCACGGTCCACGGGAGCAGGCCGTCGCCGAGTTCGGCGTGCCGACGGACCAGGGCGTCGTCGCTGACGTGCCGTTCCAGCCATTCACCGGCCTGCGTGGTGAGCGGCACGCCGAGCAGCGTGACCAGCGCCAGCACCGGCAGCACAAGACCCATGCGGCGGGCGGCTCGCCGCGAGACCGCCGCGGCCACGAGCGCCAGCGCGGTCAAGGGCACGAGCACCACGACGAGGTGCACGAGCAGGACGTGTGCGGGCAGGCCGTTTATCAGGGTCATGGACAGATCCTCGGAGGAGTCGGTGAGGGGCGCCGGTACGACGGCGCGTCAGCGTCGCACAGGAACCTCTCAGGAACCTCTGAACGCGGCCGCCCGGCGCCGGACCCCGCGCGCGCCGGGACAGCCACCTGCCTCATGAATCGGTCACGACAAACCGGTCCATCCCGTGCAGTCGCCGGGGTTCTCTCCCACTTGTCGGATCTTCACGGCATACTCACCGGCATGAGTCCCGCGAACGGCGGCGAGAGCCGGCCGGATCCGACCACGTCGCACGCGCCATCGCTGCCTCGCCTGACCCAGTACGAGCAGGAGGGTGCCTGGGTGGTGGCCGCCCACGGCGCCTTCGACCTCGATTCCGCTCCCCTGCTGGCCTCGGCCCTCCAGGACGCGGCCACCACTCACACGACGGTCGTCGTGGACGCGGCCGCGGTGACCTTCGCCGACTCCACCGTGCTGAACGTGCTGTTGCAGTTCCACCGCGGCCACCGTCTGCGTCTGGCCAGGCCGGCCCGCCAGTTCCAGCGCGTACTGGAACTGACCGGCGCGGACCAGGTCCTGGACATCCGGCCGACGGTCGCCGACGCGGTCGCCTGAGCGCCCGTTCCGACTCCGCCGGGCCGGTCGGCAGGCCTGTCGGGCGTCCCGCGGCACCGGGGTGCGCCGGCCGCCCGTCCTGGACTCGGTCCCGGTGCTGCGTCGCGCGCACGCTGATCCGGCGCCCGGCCGGCCCTCACGCGGGGCGGGCCGCCCCGTGCGCGGGCGGACCGTCGTGGTCAGGGAGAACCAGCACGCAGGTGTCCCCCGGTTCGACGCACACCGCACGGTCGGGCAGCCTGATGTCGACCGGTCCCTCGTCGGACGACGGGACGGTCACCTCCAGCCGTCCGCGCCGCAGCCGCAGCCGTATCCCCCAGTGCTCGCGGTAACGGAGGGACACGCCGTACGACGACAGGCCGGGCAGCGGAACCGGGTCGAACCAGAGTGCCCCGTCCCGGGTCTCCAGGCCGGTCAGCCCACGCTGGACGAGGTCGAGGGTGCCCGCCATGGCGCCCAGGTGGATGCCCTCGCCGGTGGTGCCGCCCTGGACGTCGGCGACGTCGCCGCGCAGGGTCTCCTGGACGAACGTCCAGGCATCGGCGCGCCGGGCGCGGGCCAGGACCCAGCCGTGCACCAGGCCGCTGAGCGTGGAGCCGTGGCTGGTGCGGCACAGGTAGTGGTCAACCGTGCGGAGCCAGCTGTCCTCGTCGAGTTCGTACCCCAACTGCCCGAACAGCGCGCGGAGTTCGGCGGGCGAGAAGAGGTAGCCGAGCATCAGGACGTCGGCCTGCTTCGAGGCCTTGTAGCGGTTGACGGTGTCACCCTCGGCCTCCAGGATCCGGTCCAGGCGGCGGATGTCGCCGTATCGTGCGCGGTAGCCGTCCCAGTCGAGTTCGGCGAGGTCGCCGTAGCCCTCGAACTGGCTGATGACGCCGTCGTGGAAGGGAACGTGGAGGGTGCGGGACACCTGCTGCCACCGTCGGCGTTCGGCGTCGTCCAGGCCGGTGCGTTCGACGAGTTCACGGCGGCGCGGTTCGGGCAGGGAGGCCACCAGTTCCAGGGTGCGGGTCAGTACCCAGGCGGCGGTGACGTTCGTGTAGGCGTTGTCGTCGAGGCCCGGCTCGGCGGCGCCGGGGTAGGCGTCGTGGTACTCGTCAGGACCCATCACACCGCGGATGCGGTGGCGTCCGAGGCGGTCGTCCCAGGTGGCCGAGTCCGCCCAGAAACGGGCGATCTCCAGCAGCATCTCGGCGCCCTCGGTGTGCCGGAACCGGGTGTCGCCGGTCGCCTCGCAGTACCGCCACACGTTGTAGGCCACCGCCGAGCCGACGTGCCGCTGGAGACGGGAGTGGTCCGGCAACCAGCGTCCCGAGCGTGGGTTGAGGTGCAGCGCCTGGGACTCCTCGCGTCCGTCGGCGGCGCTCTGCCACGGGTACATCGCGCCGCGCCGGCCGATCGCGCGGGCGGCGGCGCGGGCCCGTTCCAGGCGACGGTACCGGTAGCGCAGCAGGGCGCGGGAGACCTCGGGGAGGCGCAGGTCGAGGAAGGGCAGGACGAACAGTTCGTCCCAGAAGACATGCCCGCGGTAGGCCTCGCCGTGCAGACCCCTGGCCGGGACGCCGACGTCCAGTTCGGCGGTGTGCGGGGAGAGCGTCTGGAGCACGTGGAAGAGGTGCAGGCGCAGGACGCGGCCCGCCTCCCCGGGGACGTCGAGGGCGGTCCGTCGCCACAGCCGGCTCCAGGCGTCCCGGTGGGTCCTGAGCAGAGCGTCGAATCCGGGCGCGCCGCCGGCCCGGTCGACGGCGGCGCCCAGCGGCTCGGCGATCGCGGGGTCGCGGGAGGTGTGCAGGGCGACGGTCCTGTCGACGGTGCGGGTACGGCCGGGTGTCAGCACCGGCCGCAGCCGCTGTACGGCCCGCAGCAGGCCGTCTCCCGCCGAGACCGGGGCGTCCGCGGTGAGTCGTGCGGCCATACCGATACGGATGTCCGAGGTGTGGGTACGGCAGCCGAGCCACACCGTCTCCGGGGAGGCGGTTCCGGTACGGACATCAGCCAGGTGACGGCCGGCCAGGTCGCGGTAGCGGGGCACACCGGCGTTGCGGACCTCGCCGTCGAGCGCCGCCTCGACCTCCAGCTCACCGGCGAAGCCCTGGGCGGTGAACTCGGTGCGCAGGGCGGCGAGATGCGGGTCCGCCATGTGCACCAGGCGCAGCTGGCGGACGTCCAGCACCCGCCCGGCGCCGAGCCCGTAACGGGTCCGCCGCTCCAGCACCCCGTCGGCCAGGTGCAGGACCTGCCGGTGTTCCAGCACCGGCGCGGTGTCCGGGGTGAGCCAGTCGCCGCCCGCCGGCCGGAACCGCAGCGGCAGCCAGTTCGGGAGGTTGACCAGGTCCTCGTTCTCGACCCGGTGTCCGGCGACCTCGGAGGTGAGCCGGTCGAAGCAGCCGGCCGCGTAGGTGCCCGGGTAGTGGACGTCGTCCGCGGCGCACTCCGGCAGCGCGCCCCGGGTGGCGAAGTACCCGTTCCCGAGCGTGCACAGGGATTCCCTGAGCCGCTCGTCGGCGGGCACGTAACCGTCGTACTCCCACTTCACCGGGTCGCTCCCTTCAGGTCGGCGCTCACCCGGTCTGCGGTACGACGGCCACCGGGCAGTCCGCCTGGTGCAGCACGGCGTGGACCACCCGGCCCAGTTGCAGTCCACGGTGGCCGTGCCGGCGGCGGGCACCCAGCACGACGAGGTCGGCGGCGGCCGAGCGGTGCACCAGGATCCGGTGGGCCGGGCCCTCGGCCGTCACGATGCGCACCCGGACGTCCGGGTAGTCGGCCGCGGGTCCGCGCAGCAGCTCGTCGAAGAGAGCGGAGGCCTGCGGCTCGCCGCCCTTCTGGGCGGGCGCGTCCACCGTGGGACGACGCCAGGCGCGGACCACGTCCACGGGGCAGCCGCGGACCGCGGCCTCCCGGAAGGCGAACCGCGCGGCCGCGCCGCCGGAGGCCGGACCGCCGGCGCCGAGCAGGATCCGTTCGTGGGTGCCCGCCAGGCCAGCCGGATCCCCGCGGACCACGACCACCGGGCAGTACGACCGCCCCGCGACCGCCAGCCCCACCGAGCCGAGGAGCAGTCCCTTCAGTTCGCCGCGGCCACGCGATCCGGTGACCACCAGGCAGGCGTTGTTGCCCTCGTGCAGGAGGGCGTCCACGGGGTCCTCGGGGAGTATGTCGGTGGTGACCTTCACGTCCGGGGCACGCCGGGCGGCACGGTCGGCCGCCGAGGCGACGATGTGCTCCGCCAGCACTCGCTCCGAGGGGCGCTCTTCGCCGGTCCCGGGTACGCCGCTCTCGTAGCGCTCCCACATGGACGCGTACACCAGCCGGAGCGGGACGTCGTGGCGGGCGGCCTCGTCCGCCGCCCAGTCGACGGCCTGAAGGCTGCAATCCGAACCGTCGACGCCCACGACCAGGGGAAGTGTCATCGTCCCCACCGCCTCTCCTCGGGCTGCCACCTCTTGGGCAGACAGGTGCCTGTCCTTCCACCGTCGCACCGGCGGACGGAGGGCAGGAGGGGCCACTCGGCCCCTTCACCATCCTTCGGAGGGGTCTGGGCGGCCCTTGGTGGCGGGGCCGCGCCGAGCACACGCTGGAGGGGAGAACCGAGGAGGCAACCATGCACCGCAGCCCGCACACCGTCGGCGACGTGATGACTCGCAGCGCTGTCGCCGTCGGCCGCGACGCCCCCTTCAAGGACGTCGTCACGCTGATGGACCAGTGGAAGGTCAGCGCCCTCCCGGTGCTGGAGGGCGACGGCAGGGTGATCGGCGTCGTCTCCGAGGCCGACCTACTGCCCAAGGAGGAGTTCCGGGACGCCGATCCGGACCGGTTCGTGCAACGGGATCGGCTCGCCGACCTGGCCAAGGCCGGCGGGGTGACCGCCGGTGAGCTGATGAGCGCGCCCGCGGTCACCGTGCACGCCGACGCCACCCTGGCCGAGGCCGCGCGCATCATGGCCCGGCGCAGGGTCAAGCGGCTGCCCGTCGTCGACGGGGTGGGCATCCTGGAGGGCATCGTGAGCCGCGCGGACCTGCTCAAGGTGTTCCTCCGCGAGGACGAGGAACTCACCGAGGAGGTGCGCCGGGAGGTCGTCGACCGCCTGTTCCCGCTTTCCGCCGACCACATCCGGGTCGAGGTCGCCGAAGGTGTCGTCACCCTCACCGGCTCGATCGACGGGACGGAGCTGGCACCGGTCGCCGAACGCCTGGCACGCGCCGTGGAGGGCGTGGTCGACGTGCGCTGCCGGCTGGCACCGGTCTCCGTCCGGGACGACATCGGGTGACACGGGGTGGCACGGGGCACAGCGGTGTGACAGCCGTGTGGGGGTGCCGTTCCGGTCTGCGTTCCGGTCACCCCTTGCCGCCGCTGAAGTCGCGCCACTGAGGTCCGACGCGCCGCCATTCGTCGTCCCACTCGGCGAGACGCCGGCTGAGCAGCCGTCGGCGGACCAGCAGGCCCCCGCCGTACACCACGAACGAGGTCGACTGCCCCACGAGGACACCGGCCGCTACTGCCTCAAAGGCCGACTCCGCCTCGCTCGCCGGTGCTCCTACCAGTCGCCCGCCGCGGCTCGCCCACACCTGGACGGGGGTGCCGGCCGTGGCCGAGGGCACGACCTTGGCCCGGCCGGTGTGGACGGAGCCGTCGGCAGCCGTCCAGCGGACCGTGGCCCACGTCAGGCCGACGTCGTAGCCGGCCGTGACGGGCGTGCCGTCGGCCGCGTCCTCGGTCAGCCGCGCGGTCACCGTGTGCACCTCGGCCCGCCGCTCGGCGAAGGTCCGGTCGACGGTTCGGGCCACGCCCCAGCCGGCGAGTACCCCGCCGACGAGGGCGAGGCCCCAGAGGCCGAGCACGATCCAGGCCTCCACCACGTCACTGCGCCTCCGCAGCGGATTGCTCCGCCAGCGCCAGCACCACGAACCGGTCCTCCTCCGGCGGCCGTCGCGGCTCGGCGGCTTCCGGCTGCTGTCGCGTTCCACGGTCCGGCCTCCTCACACGGTGCGGGTCCGCGGGGTCGCGACGACGTCCGGGAGGTCGGGGTCGAGGTCCGGGAGGTCGGGGTCGAGGTCCGGGCGGCGGCGGGGTCCGGCCAGTGCGCAGTCGACGTCGACCACCCCCTCGACGCTGCGCACCCAGCCGGTGGCCAGCGGCACCAGCGCGGTGTCGCCGACCCGGCCGGTGAGGGTCACGACACCGTCGTGCACCGACACCCGGGGAGGTTCGGCCTCCAGCGCGAAGAGATGCGGGAGGACGTCGCGCCGGATCTCCTCGGCGATCTCCTCGTCGTCCCGCAGGAACACCTTGAGCAGGTCGGCCCGGCTCACGATGCCGACCAGCACCCCCTGGGCGTCGACGACCGGCAGCCGTTTGATCCCGTGCCGTGCCATGCCCCGCGCGGCCTGCGGGAGCGTGGCGTCGGCGCGGACGGTGACGGCCGGGGTGTTCATCAGTTCGCCGGCGGTCACCGCGGCCCCCGTCGTGCGGACGTCCACGCGGGGCAGGGCCCCTGCCCCGACCGTGACGCCGTCGCGGGCCTCCTCCTTGCGCAGCAGATCCGCCTCCGAGACGACGCCCAGGACATGCCCCTCGTCGTCGAGCACGGGCACGCCGCTCACCCGCCACCGCCGCATGGTCCTCACGATGTCCTTGAAGGCCGCGCCGCGGCGCAGGGCGACCACCGTGCGGGTCATCACGTCACTCACGACGGACGGATTACCGGTCATGGCGACCTCCAGGGGTGAGATGCCGTCCTGCGACACTTCCAGCCTCCGCCTTTTCTCCGCTCGGGGCACGGGCCGAGCGACCCTCGGCAACGGTCCGGGGTTCCCCGGGCGGGGTGTCCGGGTGGCGGCGGGCCTCTTGCCGCACCGCCGGATCACGCCCTGATACGACGCCCGGTCACGATGTCGGGTTCGACGCGCATCCACAGGTCGCGGCGGCCCCCGGCCCACGGTGTGCTGTGTGCCGACGCCGTGAGCCGATGTATCTCGTCCGCGTCGGTCACGGTGTGCGCGCGGCCCTGGACCAGCACGCTCCATCCCTCGCTGAACGCGTCGTCGATCCGGTCGGTCTCGAAGGCCACCCGGTGGTCGGCGGCGAGCGCCGGGGGCGTCCCGGGAGCCGTCCGGTAGACGATCGCGCCTTCGACGACGCTGTAGTTGACCGGCACGATCACCGGTCCGCCGGCCGTGGGCACACCGAGCCGTCCCACGCCGTGGGTGCCCAGCAGGGTCATGCACTGCGCGGGGCTCAGCTCGGCGAACTCCGGGGCGTGTGCCGCCCGTCCGGAGCCCGGCGGGGTCTCGGTGTCGCCACCGGTGAGATGGGTCAGGGTGGTGTGCAGCACCTCGGCCAGTCGCAGCAGCGCACCGGTGCCGGGTGCGGCGAGCGGGTTCTCCTCCAGGTACTGGAGGTAGCCGGGCGCGACACCGGCGCGGACGGCCGTCTCCCTGCGGGTGAGGCCCAGTTCGAGCCGGCGGGTCATGAGCCGGCGGCCCAGGTCACCGAGCGGCGGCCGCTCCACCCTGCCCGGGTGCACTTGTTCGGCCATGACCTGTCACGTCCTCTCGTCAGGCCGCGGGGATGGCGACCTCGTGCTGCTCACCGCCGAGCACGACCTTGAGCGCGGCGGTCTCGCCGGCCCGGCGGAAGACGTCGTACGCCTCCTCCATACGCGCCAACGGGAAAGTGTGGGTGACCAGTTGCCCGGTGGGCAGCCGGCCGGCCGCGGCCATCCGCAGCAGGGTGGGTGTGGAGTGGGTGTCCACCAGGCCGGTGGTGATGGTGACGTTCCTGTTCCACAGGTCTTCCAGGTGCAGGGTCACCGGCCTGCCGTGCACGCCGATGTTGGCGACGTGCCCGCCGGGCCGGACCATGCGGGTGCACGATTCGAAGCTCTCCGGCACGCCGACGGCCTCGATCACCACGTCCGCGCCCAGCCCGTCGGTGAGGTCCGCGACCAGCTGGGCCGGGGCCTCGTGGATGTCGGCCACCGCGTCCGCGCCGAACCGGTGGGCGGCCTCCAGCCGGGCCGGGGCCAGGTCCACCGCGATGATCCGCTCGGGCGAGAACAGCCGTGCCGTGGTGATCGCCGCGAGTCCGACGGGTCCGGCGCCCACGACGACGACGCTGTCGCCGGGACGGACGTGCCCGTTGAGGACGCCCACCTCGTAGGAGGTCGGGAAGATGTCCGCGAACAGCACGGCGTCCCTGCTGTCGAGGGTGGCGGGCAGTGCGTGGACCGACAGGTCCGCGAAGGGGACGCGGACGTACTCGGCCTGGGTGCCGTCGACCAGGTGGCCGAGGATCCAGCCTCCGCCGCCCCGGCACTGGCCGTACATCCGCTCCCGGCAGTAGGCACAGCGCCCGCAGGAGCTGATGCAGGAGACCAGCACCCGGTCGCCCGGCCGTACGGTCCGTACGTCGCCGCCGACCTCGACGATCTCGCCGACGGCCTCGTGCCCGAGGACCGTGCCGGGCTGCACCTCGGGGACGTCGCCCTTGAGGATGTGCAGGTCCGTTCCGCAGATCGTGACGGCGTCCACGCGCACGACGACGTCGGTGGGCTCCTTGACGGCGGGGTCGGGGACCTCTTCCCAGGCGGACTGCCCGGGGCCGTGGAACACGAGGGCCTTCATGGGGTCGCTCACCGTCCTTGGTCCGCTGCGGGGCCGGGCGCCGACGACGCCGCACCTGCCCCGCACCTCCATCGTGTCCCGGCTCGGGAAGCCCGCGCTTGGGCCGTCCGGCCCCCGCACCGGCCGACGGGCCCGGACCGTGGTCAGGCCGGCTCGGGTACGACGACGACCGGGCACGCGGAGTTGTGCAGGACGCCGTGGGCGACCCGGCCCAGCTGGAGCCCGGACGTCCGTGCGCGGCGCCGGGCTCCGACGACCAGCAGGTCGGCGTCGTACGAGGCGGCCACGAGAACCGCACGAGGTGACCGTGGAGGGAGCGGGCTGATGGTCCCGGGGCGGTGGGCCCACTCGGCCCATGGCGGGACCGCGGCCGGCGGCACACGCTGGCAGCAGGACCACGTACGCCTGTGCCGGGAGGCCGCCATGAACGCATCACCGACCCTCAGCGTGCTGCGCGCGCTCCCGGCCCCGTACCGGGAGCGGCTGACGGGGACGGCTCAGGAGGTGTCCTTCGCCCCCGGGGCCCGGCTCTTCGAGGAGGGTGGCCGCGCCGACCGGTTCTGGATCATCCGTACCGGCCGGGTCGAGCTGGACCTGCATGTGCCCGGCCGTCGGGCGGCCGTCATCGAGAATCTGGGCCCCAACGAACTCCTCGGCTGGTCCTGGCTGTTCGGCCCGCCCGTGTGGCAACTGGGCGCCGAGGCGACGACCCCGGTGCGGGCCTGGCAGTTCGACGCGGAGGCCGTCAGGTCCCTGTGCCGGGAGGACCCGGCGCTGGCGGACGCCGTCGACCAGTGGGTGGGCGGGGTGCTGGCCCACCGGCTGCGCGCGGCCCGTACCCGACTGCTCGACCTGTACGCCCCGTACGGTGCCGGCGCGAACAACTGACGGAGGTGGACCCCATGTACGGCACCCCTCACACCGTCAGCGACGTCATGACGACGACCGTCGTGAGCGTCGGACGCGAGGCGCCCTTCAAGGAGCTCGTGCGGCTCATGCGGGACTGGCGGATCAGCGCCCTGCCCGTGGTCGAGGGCGAGGGCCGGGTCGTCGGCGTCGTCTCCGAGGCGGACCTGCTGCACGAGGAGGAGTTCCGGGACGGCGACCAGGACGGGTCCGCGCAGCCGCCCCGGCGCCACGGCCCGGCCGAGAGGGCCGGTGCCCTGACCGCGGGCGAGCTGATGACCTCGCCCGCGGTCACCGTCCACGCGGACGCGACTCTCGCGCAGGCCGCGCGGATCATGGCACGGTCCAGGGTGAAGCGCCTGCCGGTGGCCGACGCCGTGGGCGTCCTCCAGGGCGTGGTCAGCCGCGCCGACCTGCTCAAAGTCTTCCTGCGCGACGACGAGGAGATCGCCGACGAGGTCCAGCGAGACGTCCTGTCGCAGTTGTTCCCGTTCTCCGGCTCGGTGCTGCGCGCGGACGTCCACGACGGAGTCGTGACACTCGCGGGCCGGATCCCGGACACGTCCCTGGTGCCTGTGGCGGCCCGGCTGGTCAGGGCCGTCGAGGGCGTGGTGGACGTGGACTTCGACCTGTCCCCGAACACGACGCCCCCGCCCGCCGCGGAACCGGCGAGTGGGGCCGGACGGCCCTAGCGTGTCCCGCCCCGGCGGCGCGATGATCGGCCCGGGGCGGCCGGCGGTCCGTCCCGCGGCACCCGGCGAGGACGAGAGGTCGTCATGACGCAGTCGCGCACCTTCACGGAACGGGACCCGATCCGGGTGTTCCTGCTGGACGACCACGAGGTGGTCCGGCGTGGCCTCACGGACCTCCTGGACGCGGAGCCCGACATCTCGGTGGTCGGCGACGCCGGCACGGTCCAGCACGCCCTCGCCCGCGGCCCGGCGCTGCGCCCGCACGTCGCCGTCCTCGACGTCCGCCTGCCCGACGGCGACGGCATCACCGTCTGCCGGGAACTGCGCGACCAGATGCCCGGCCTGGCCTGCCTCATGCTCACCTCCTTCGACGACGAGGAGGCCCTGCTCGACGCGATCATGGCCGGGGCCTCCGGCTACGTCCTCAAGCAGATCAAGGGCTCCGACCTGGTCTCCGCGGTCCGTACCGTCGCCTCCGGCCAGTCCATGCTCGACCCCGCGACCACCGCCCGCCTGATGCGGTCGCTGCGCGCCGACCCCGTCGAGACGCCTGCCCTGCCGGCCGAACTCGCGAGCCTGTCCCCCCGTGAGCGCGACATCCTCAACCTCATCGGGGACGGCCTCACGAACCGCGAGATCGGCAAGAAGCTCTACCTCTCCGAGAAGACCGTCAAGAACCACATCTCCCGCCTGCTCGCCAAGCTCGGCGTCCAGCGCCGCGTCCAGGCCGCGGTCCTCGCCTCCCACCTCGAACAGCCGGGGTCCGGCGGCCATCCGCCCAGGTGAGGCCATCCGCCCAGGTGACGGTGCCGGACCGCGTCCCTACCAGGGCCCACCGTGGGGCCGTACCAGGGCCCGCCGTCGAGCCGTACCAGGGCCCGCCGTCGAGCCGTCCCAGGGCCCGCCGTGGAAGAGTGAAGGAGCACGTGAACGGGCCCCGGGGGTGAAGGAGGCCGTGATGAGCCACCCCGTGCTGGCCGGTGTCGACGGCTCCGCGCACAGTCTCGCCGCGGCCGAGTGGGCGGCGCGGGAAGCGGTGGTGCGGGACGTCCCGCTGCACGTCCTGCACGCCGCTCCGCCCCTTCCCGGTGACGTGGTTCCCCATCAGGCCGAGGAGACGCTGCGCCGCGTGGGCGAACGCATCGTCCAGGGGGTGATCGCCGACCTCGCGGCCCGCCACCCGGAGCTGCGGACGGCGGCCGAGCAGCGCGCCGAGGACCCGGCCGAGGCCCTTCTGTCGGCCGCGTGCGGTTGCGGGCTGCTCGTGGTCGGTGCCAGGGGCTCGGGCGGCTTCGACGGCCTCGCGGTCGGCTCGGTGGCCCTCCGGGTGGCGGCCGCGGCCGGCCTTCCCGTCGTCGTGGTGCCCGGACCGCGGCCGGGCGCCCTCGGCAACGGCGTACGCCCGGGGGACGCCGTTCCGCGGGTCGTGCTGGGTTTCGACGCGCACCGCCCGGCCGACGCGGTGGCGGACTTCGCGTTCGGGGCGGCCCGGTCGCGCGGCGCGGTGCTCCGGGCCGTGAGGGCGTGGGCCCTGCCCGCCGAGGCCGTGTCGCCCCGGACGCTGTTCGTGGCCTCGGAGGACCGGGCCACCTGGGAGGACGAGGAGATCCTGCGACTGTCCGACGCCCTGCGCACCCGGCAGGAGACGTACCCGGAGGTGACGGTCAGCGCGGACGTCGTCCTGCTGCATCCCGCGGAGGCTCTTCTGAACGCGTCCCGGGGAGCCGACCTGCTGGTCGTGGGCCGGGGCGGCGGCCGGGACCGGCTGGGTCCGGTCACGCACGCGGTACTGCACCACACCGCCCGCCCGGTGGCGGTCGTACCGTACGACGGCTGAGCCGCCGGCATCCTGGAAGGGCGGCGCCGCTAGCCGAAGAACACCCCGAACTCGTCATACAGCGCCGGATCGACCAGCTTGGTGCTCGCCTCGGCGCCCGGGATCGGGACCCGTACGATCCTGGTGCCGCTGAGGGCGACCATGGTCCCGAAGGCGCCGTCCCTGACGGCGTCCACGGCGTGCAGTCCGAAGCGCGTGGCCAGCCACCGGTCGAAGGCGCTCGGGGTGCCGCCGCGCTGGACGTGACCGAGCACCGTCGTACGGGCGTCCGTGCCGGTGCGCCGTGAGATCTCCCTGGCCAGCCACTCCCCGATCCCGGACAGCCGCACGTGGCCGTACTCGTCCAGCGACCGGTCCTTCAGGACCATCTGCCCCTCCTTGGGCACGGCTCCCTCGGCGGTGACGACGATCGGCGCGTAGTGGAACTCGAAGCGGCTCTTCACCCACGCGCACACCTGATCGATGTCGAACGGCCGTTCCGGGACGAGGATCACGTTGGCACCGCCCGCGACACCCGCGTGCAGGGCGATCCATCCGGAGTGCCGCCCCATCACCTCCACCACCAGGGTGCGCATGTGCGACTCGGCGGTGGTGTGCAGACGGTCGATGGCCTCGGTCGCGATACCCACCGCCGTGTCGAAGCCGAAGGTGTAGTCGGTACCGGGCACGTCGTTGTCGATCGTCTTCGGCACGCCGACGATCCGGATCCCCTGCCGGCCCAGCTCCGCCGCCGCGCCCAGCGTGTCCTCGCCGCCGATCGCGACGAGCGCGTCGACACCGTGCTCGGCGAGGGTCTCCCGGATCCGGGCGACGCCGTCCTCGTGCTTGAACGGGTTGGTGCGCGACGACCCGAGAATGGTGCCGCCGCGTGGCAGGATGCCCCGTACCTCGGGAACGCCCAGCGGCACCACCCGGCCCTGGATCACGCCGAGCCAGCCGTCGCGGAAACCGGCGAACTCGAAGCCGTACTCCTGGACGCCCTTGCGGACGACGCTGCGGATCACGGCGTTCAGGCCGGGACAGTCACCGCCGCCGGTCAGTACCCCTACCTTCATGGTTCCCTCCCCCTCCGTGCGCGGGTGAGGTTCTTCGTCGCTGGTGCCTCCATTCTCGGCGACCGCAGTCCCGGCGGCGACTCACAGGTCACGCTCACAGAACGGCCAACCAGGGCGCCGCACCAGACAGGTTCGGCCGGTCACGGCCAGTAAACGACTTCTCCTCGTCCGAGCGCCCCGAAAGCGCTGGGATGACCGCATTCACAGGTGGGAAAGGGGTGGGGCGGAGATGGCCGGCTCCATCGAAGGGGAACGGACGCGCGGCGTCGTCACGCCGGAGGCGGAGCGCTGCTCGTGCGGCCGCTCGGGGGCGCCCGGGCGCGGGAACGGCGCCGCGGAGGAACGCTTCCGCGGGCTGCTGGAGGCCGCACCGGACGCGATGGTGATCGTCGACGGGTCGGGCATCATCAAGCTAGTCAACGCGCAGACCGAAGCGCTCTTCGGCTATCGGCGCGAGGAACTGCTGGGCCGTCCGGTGGAGTTGCTGATACCGACCCGCTTCCGCAGCCAGCACACCCGGCACCGGGGCGGCTATTCGGCCAACCGCCAGGTCCGGCCGATGGGCGCCGGTCTGGAACTGCACGGACTGCGGGGAGACGGCACCGAGTTCCCGGTGGAGATCAGCCTCAGCCCGATGGAGACCGAGGAGGGGCTGCTGGTGTCCGCCGCCGTGCGGGACGTCAGCGACCGCAAGGCCGCCGAGGCCCGGATCAACGAACTCGCCGCCCTCGTCGAGTCCTCCCAGGACGCGATCCTCGCGAAGACCCTCGACGGGTACATCACGTACTGGAACGCGGCGGCCCAGGACCTCTACGGCTACACGGCCGAGGAGGCCATCGGGCGGCACGTCTCCATGCTCGCCCCGCCGGAACTCCGCGGGGACATCCACGCGTTGCTGGCCCGGCTGCGCAAGGGCGAGAAGGTCGAGCACTTCGAGACGCTGCGCGTGACCGGCTCGGGCACGCTGCTCGACGTGGACGTCACCCTGTGGCCGACGCGGGACACCCGGGGGCGGGTGGTCGGGGCGTGCGCCATCGTCCGGGACATCAGTGACCGCAAGCGCGCGGAGGCCGAACTCACCGCTCTGTACGAGCAGCAGCGGCACATCGCCCTGACGCTCCAGCGCAGCCTGATGGGCACCCCGCCGGCGCTGCCGGGCCTGGCCACCGCGAGCCGCTACCGGCCCGCCACCCAGGGGGCCGGGGTGGGCGGCGACTGGTTCGACCTGATACCGCTGGGCGCCGACCGGGTGGGCGTGCTCATCGGTGACGTCATGGGCCGCGGCCTGGAGGCCGCCGCCGTCATGGGCCAGTTGCGGTCGGCGGCGCACGCGCTGGCCAAGACCGGGATGGAGCCCCGGCTGCTGATGCAGGCCCTGGACTCCTGTGTGGCCGACCTCGATGTTCCCGACCAGCTCGTCACCTGCTGCTACCTGGTCATCGCGCCCGACTCCGGGACGGTGACCGTGTGTTCGGCCGGCCATCTGCCGACGCTCGTCGCGGGCGCCGCCGACGGCACGGTCGGCATGCTCGACTCGCCCGTCAACGCCCCGCTGGGGGTGGGCGGCATCCTCTACGAGCAGTCCTGTACGGCCGTCCCGCCCGGCTCGACCCTCGTCCTCTACACCGACGGGCTGATCGAGACCCCGGGCAGTGACATCGAGGGCCGGGTCGCCGAACTGAGCGTCGTGCTGGAGAAGTTCTTCACCGGCACGCCGTGTCTGGAGACCGCCGCCGACCATGTGCTGGCGAGCCTGCTGCCCGACGCCGAGAGCCACAACGACGACGTCACCCTGCTGCTGGCCCAGCTCCCGGCCGGGCCGCTGGCGGTGCTGACCACCGAGCTGCCGGCCTGTCCGTCCTCGGTGCCGGCGGGCCGGGCGTTCCTGCACAATGCGCTCACCGCCTGGGACCGCGCCACGGGGGCGGACGACGCGCTCCTGCTGCTGTCGGAGACCCTGACCAACGCCGTCCAGCACGGTGAGGGGCCCATCGGCCTCCGTCTGCACCGCACCGCCACCGACCTCACGGTGGAGATCAGCGACCGCAGCCCGCAGCTGCCCCGGCCCCGGCAGGCCGCCGAGGACGAGGAGTCCGGCCGGGGCCTGCTGCTGGTGCGTACGCTCGCCGACAGCTGGGGGGTGCGGCCCACGGACGAGGGCAAGACCACCTGGTTCACCCTGCGGCTGTGAGGAGGTGTGGTGAGGTACCGCACGTCGTGCGCCGTCACGTCCTCGGGCCGGGCGTCCGGCTGAAGTGGGTGACCGGGCGCTCCAGAGGCTCGCCGTCGACGGTGATGTCCACCTCCTCGTTGTAGAAGGCGAGCAGGTCTTTGACCGGGGCGACGGCGGGCAGCGGGTCCGGGTAGCTCCAGACCAGGTTCGGCGGCACCTCCGCCTCGCCCCGCAGGGACCAGTACGCGGCGGTGCCCTTGTAGGGGCAGCCGGTGTGGTGGTCGGTCGGTTCCAGCAGGTCGAGACGGACGTCCTCGCGCGGGATGTAGTAGCGCGTGGGCAGACCGGTCTCGAAGAGCAGTACCGGCCGGTGGGTGTCGGCGACGACCGTGCCGCCGACCGACACCTGGACGTGGCGGCTGCTGCGGATGGCGTCCACCCGTTTGTGCGGGTCACGGGGGTGGATGAAGATCTCTTCCTCCTCCTCGGACCAGTGGTCGAGGCCCCTGCCGCTGCGCCGGAACCATTCGAAGGCGATGTACCCGGCCAGGTCGGCGGCGGGGAAGGTCCAGGCGGCGTTCTCCAGCAGCTCGCCGTCGAGGTCGAGGTCGTAGAAGATCCGCGAGCCGGTGTGGGCGCCGATCGGCGGGTTCGCCGCCGGACGCAGGAGGTCCTGCCGTACGTCCGAATGCGGGAACGCGTAGAGCGGGACGGGCACGCCCGGCTCCCAGACCAGGACGGGGTGGCGGCTGTCGACGACCGTGACGTCGCCCTTGCGGCCGCGCACCCAGCGTTCGCCGGGCTCCCAGAGCAGGCCTTCCGGGGTGGTCCGCAGCGCTTGGAGGGTGGGGTGCGTGGTCATATCGGTGCTCCTCCGGTCGGCTCGGGGTGGTGACTTCGGCGTAGCCGGCAGCCCTCTCGATTCGGACAGACTGCCGCAACACTCCCGTCGTAATCCCACTCCATGATTGATCGTTGGGCCGTGCAACGACAATCGTCAGGGGGCACGCACCATGACCATCAGCCGCAGGGCACTGCTCGCCGCGGGGTCCGCCGCCGGACTGCTCACCGCCTGCGGGTCCAACACCGGACGCGGCGACGACACCGGCGCGCGACCGAGACTGTCGCAGTGGTACCACCAGTACGGCGAGACGGGCACCGAGCAGGCCGTGGAACGGTACGCCGCCGCGTACCCGAAGGCGAAGGTCGGCGTGCAGTGGCGGCCCGGCAACTACGACCAGCAGACCGCCGCCGCGCTGCTCACCGACTCCGGTCCCGACGTCTTCGAGGGGAGTCCCACCCTCGACCAGATCCAGGGCGGCCAGGTCGTCGACCTCACCGGCCTGCTGGACGGCGTGAAGGACGACTTCAACCCCGCCGTGCTCACCCCGAAGACGTACGACGGGCGGATCTGGGGCATCCCGCAGGTCATCGACATGCAGCTGCTCTACTACCGCAAGAGCCTGCTGAGCGACGCCGGGGTGGCACCTCCGGACACCCTGGACGCCCTGGTCGACGCCGCCGCGAGACTGACCACGAAGAAGGTCAAGGGGCTCTTCCTCGGCAATGACGGCGGCGCCGGCGTTCTCGGCGGAACTCCGCTGTACGCGGCGGGACTTCAGCTGATCACCGGTGACGGCAAGGTCGGCTTCGACGACCCGGCCGCGGCCCGTGCCCTCGCCAAGGTCCACCAGCTGTACGCCGACGGGTCCCTGCTCCTCGGGGCCCCCGCCGACTGGTCGGACCCGTCCGCCTTCCTCCAGGGCCTGACCGCCATGCAGTGGTCCGGCCTGTGGGCGCTGCCCCAGGTGCGGAAGGAACTGGGCGACGACTTCGGGGTGCTGCCGTTCCCCGGGGACGGGGCGGGCGCACCCGCCGTCCCCGTCGGCGCGTACGGGGCCGCCGTCAGTGCCCGCAGCAGGCACCAGGACACGGCCAAGGACTTCGTGAAGTGGCTGTGGGTCGAACGCACCGACTACCAGGAGGACTTCGCGCTCTCCTACGGCTTCCACATCCCGGCCCGCGTCTCCCTGGCGAAGAAGGCCGGCAAGCTGAAGACCGGCGCGGCCGCCGAGGCCGTCCGTCTCACCACCGAACACGGCTACGCCCAGCCGCTGTTGTGGACCCCGGCCGACCAGACCGCCTATCAGGACGCGCTGAGCCGGATCATCCGGGGCGGGGCGAACCCGGAGAGCGAACTGCGGGCGGTCGTCCGGAAGGTGTCGGCCGAACTCGACCGGGTGAGGAAGAAGTCGTGACGGGGCACGTCGTCACGGCCCGGCGTCGGGTGCGCAACCGCGCACTCTGGTTCTGGATCTTCGTCGGTCCGTTCGCGGTCGGGCTCGGTCTGTTCACGTACGTCCCGCTGCTGTGGAGCGTCGCCCTCAGCTTCTTCGACGCCCACAACACCGTCACGCCCACCGACTTCGTCGGTCTCGACAACTACACGGCACTGCTGTCGGACGACGCCTTCGTCGACAGCCTCCGCACCTTCCTCGTCTTCACCGCGTTCATCGTGCCCACGACGTACGTGTTCTCCCTGGCCCTCGCCCTGATGGTCAACCGGGTGCGCCGGGCGCGCGCGTTCTTCCGGTCGGTGTTCTTCCTTCCCGCCGCGTGCAGTTACGTCGTCGCCGCCCTCATCTGGAAGATGTCCCTCTTCAACGGGGTGCGGTTCGGGCTCGCCAACACCGTGCTCGGCTGGTTCGGCGGCGATCCGGTCGCCTGGCTGTCCGGCACCGATCCGCCCTGGTACTGGCTGGTGATCGTGACGGTGCGACTGTGGCTCCAGGCGGGCTTCTACATGATCCTCTTCCTGGCCGGGCTACAGCGGATCGACCCCGGGCTGTACGAGGCCGCCGCGGTCGACGGTGCCCGGCCCGGCCGGCAGGTGCTGTGGCACATCACGCTGCCCCAGTTGCGCGCCACGTCGGTCGCGGTCGTCCTGCTCCTCGTCATCAACGCCTTCCAGGCCTTCGACGAGTTCTACAACCTTCTGTCGGACGCCCGCGGTTACCCGCCCTACGCCCGTCCGCCGCTCGTCTACCTCTACTACCTCGCCCTCGGCCAGGGACAGAACCTCGGGCTCGGCAGCGCGGGCGCGGTGATCCTCTCGCTGGTCGTCGTGGTGGTGACGGTGGGCCAGGCACGCTGGTTCGGTCTGGGCGCGAGGGAGGAGTGACCATGGAGGACGCGGTGGTACGGGCCGGCCGCGCGCTGCGGCTCGTCCTGCTGGTGGTGCTGGCCCTGCTCTTCCTCATCCCCTTCTATCTCCTCGTGCGCAACGGGCTGTCGAGCGAGCAGGACATCACGGCCCCGGAATGGGGCTTCTTCCCCTCGGAGTTGCGCTGGGGGAACGTGCGGGAGCTCTTCGACGACTCCTCCGTGCCCTTCGCCCGCTCCCTCCTCAACTCCGCGGTGATCGCCGTGGCGACGACGGCCGGCACACTGCTGCTCGCCTCGCTCGCCGGATACGGCCTCGCCCGCGTCCCCTACCGGCACGCGAACAAGGTCTTCTACGCCGTGCTCGGCACGCTGATGGTCCCGGCCGCCGTCACCTTCGTCCCGAGCTTCGTGCTCGTGTCGTCGCTGGGCTGGATCTCGACGTACCGGGGGCTGATCGTCCCGACCCTGTTCTCGGGCTTCGCCTGCTTCGTCTTCCGGCAGTACTTCCTGGGCTTCCCCACGGAGCTGGAGGACGCGGCGCAGGTCGACGGGCTGGGTTACTGGCGAACGTACTGGCTGATCGTGGTGCCGAACGCACGGCCCGTCTTCGCCGCCGTCGGGACGATCGTGTTCATCGGCGCGTGGAACTCCTTCCTGTGGCCCCTGGTGATCGGGCAGGACCGCGACGCCTGGACGGTGCAGGTGGCGCTGTCCTCCTTCACCACGTCCCAGGTCGTCAGGGTCCACGAGCTGTTCGTCGCGGCGGCGGTGTCGATCCTGCCGTTGCTGGTGGTGTTCCTCTGCTTCCAGCGGTGGATCGTGGCGGGCGTCGAACGGTCCGGGATCGACTGAGGGTCCACACCGTCCCGGACCGGGCGCCGCGGTGTCAGACCACGGTCACCGGGTGGCGCACCACCGCGTCGAACAGGTAGCCCTGCGTGTTGGACACGGCGGTGTCCGGCTGGGTACGGCCCGCCGTGTCCGTGGCACGGGCCAGCAGGTGCGTGTCACCGGAGGTACCGGGCGTCCACGGCACGGACCACCGCGTCCAGGTACCCGAACGCGGCCGGTCGTGCAGCCGGGCCCGCCGCCATGTCGTCCCGCCGTCGGTGCTGACGTCGACCCACGCGACCGCACCCGCACCGGACCAGGACCGGCCGTGCAGCACCCGGCTCTCCCCGGCCGGGAACACCGCGCCGCTCGCCAGCTCGAAGGCGCTCTTGATCGTCTGCCGGGTCAGCGGCGCACTGCCCTCCTGCGGGTAGGCGGGGCCGAACAGCCGGTAGAACGTGGTGTTCCACGGCGAGTACAGCGGCTGCGCCGACACCTCGATGTCACCGACCCACTTGATCGAGGCGATCCCCACCCACGAGGGCACCAGCACCCGCACCGGGTGGCCGTGGTCGTACGGCAGCGGCTCGCCGTTCATCTCGTACGCGAGCAGCACGTCGTCCAGCGCCTTGGCCACGGGCAGCGGGCGGCGCACCCGGCCGAGGCTCTCGCCGCCGCTGACGTACTCGGCGTCGAGACCACGGGGCTGCACGTCCACGGCGTGCCGGGACAGGCCGGCCCTGCGCAGTACGTCGCCCAGGCGCACCCCGCGCCAGCGCGCGACACCGACGGCGCCCAGCGTCCACGCGGTGCCGGTGACCGTCTCGCCCTGCTGCGTCGAGTAGAAGCTGCGGCCGTTGCCGGCGCACTCGACGAACGCGGTCCGGGTGACGGCCGGCAGGGCGCGCAGATCGTCGTACCCGAACTCCACCGGCCTGTCCTCGGCCGGTGTGCCGCGCAGTCCGTCACCCCACAGTCGCAGCCGCCAGTCGGCGGCGTCCAGGACGGGCGTCGCGGTGTGGTTGCGGACGAAGAACAGGGCGTTGGGGGTGTGATGACCGGTTCCGCGCAGCGCCTCCCAGCGGGTCTCGGCGTTGGTGCCGCGTGGGATGAACCACTCGGGCGGCAACGGTTTGACGATGGGCGAGTCAGCGGCGCGGGCCGGGTCCCCGCCGGGGAGCGCGGTGGCGGCGGCGGTCGCGGCCAGCAGCGTGAGCAGCCGGCGGCGGGTCACCCCGTCCGCTCTGGCCTCCCCGGCGAGCCACTGGCGCAGCCTGCGGCGGTCGTAGGCGATCTCGTGGTGGGCGGCGGAGCCGGCAGCGGACATGGCTGTCCCGTCATGGGTGGAGGGGCGGAGGACTCGGGCGGAGCACGGCGACCGGCCACGCACGCATGCGTGACGCGGGCGTCGAAGAGGAGAACCGGGCGAGAGCCGGTCAGCCGGGGAGGCGACACAGCGCCGCGGCCACCCGGACGAGGTCCACGGCGCGGCGACGGGTCAGGAGCTCCGACGGAAGCATGACGCGATGCAAGCACGTAGCCCTGTGGGTGTCAACGAAGCTGCCCTGCGGGGGTATTGGGGCTGCGCGGACTCCTGATCCGTGCCGTCGCGGCGGCTGGGCGCCACGGAGCGGGGGCGACAGGCTTCGCGCCGGCATCTGTAGCATCCGGGGCATGGACTTGGCGACGGGTGCACTGCCTCGGGGGCTCGGGCTGGTGGAGCGGGTGGTCCGGGGGGAGCTCGACAGCCGCGGTGGACCCGGGGTGGTCCGGCTGGCGGCGGAGAGCGGGCTGGACAAGGGGCAGGCGTCGCGGCTGCTGCGGGATCTGGTGAACACCGGGACGCTCGCCCGGGACGGGCACGAGTTCCGCGCCGGAGCGGATCTCCTGGCCGTCGCGGCCCAGGCGGGCCCCTGGGGAGTGGAGAGCCGGGCGTTGCTGCGGGCGCTGGTGGTCCGCTTCGGGGCGTGTGCGTACGTGGACGTGCTCCGCGGGCCGATGGTGCTCTCGGTGCGGGCCGAGCTGGCCGCCTGGGCCGAGTTCGCCTGGGCGCGGGCGGGGCGGCTGACGCCGGTCTGGTGCACCGGGGCGGGGCGGGCGCTGCTCTTCGGCCATTCGCGGGCGGAAGTGGCACAGCTCCTGGACGGTGAGGACTTCATCGGGGCGGGCGGCCCCTACGCGCCGCGGAACGTCGATGACCTGTGGGCGCGCGTCGCCGCGGACGCCGGACGCGGGATCGCGGTGTGCGAGAGCGAGTACGACGAGGACGTGCTGGAGGTGGCCGCGCCGGTGCGGGACGCGCGCGGGGACGTGGTGGCGGCGGTCACCGCGGTCGTGCCGCACGCGGCGGCCAGGGACGACCGGGACGAGATCGTCGCCGCGGTCGGTGACGCGGCGGCGCGACTGGCCTCGCCGCCCGCCTGAGCCCTGGGCCGTTCCACGGGCCCTCAGCCCTGGTCCGGCTCCAAGCCCGGCTCCTTCACCGCCGCCTCGTCCGGCTCCGGGTCCGTCGAGCGCAGTGCGGCGGTCAGCCAGTCGCTCCAGCGCACCACCGACTCCGCGCAGGCCGCCGTCGCCGGTTCCAGACGGCGGCGCGGGCCGACGACCTGTACGGCGGCGACGATCTCGCCCCGGAAGTCCCTGACCGGAGCGGCGAGCGAGTACAGGCCGGGCTCGGCCTCCTGGTCGACGACCGAGTAGCCCCGCTTGCGGGCCGCGTCCAGACGGGCGAGGAAGTCGTCCAGGTCGGCCGGGGTGTTGGGGCCCTGGCGGACGAAGGCGGTGCGGGCGAGTACGGCGGCGACCTCGGCGTCGTCGGCGTCGAACAGCAGGGCCTGTCCGGCGTCGCTGCAGTAGGCGGGGTAGGCGCGGCCCACCCAGGACACGAACGAGGACAGCGCCGGCGGCATCGACTCCAGGATGGTCACCGAGCTGGCGCCCCGCAGGACTCCCAGGTAGGCGCACTCCCCCGTGTCGGCGGCGACGCCCTCCAGCGCGGTGCGGCCGTCCCGGCGCAGTCTCGCCTCGGTGATCTGCTGGGCGCGCGCGTACAGCTCCCAGGCGACGGAGTAGCGCAGCGACGCGGGATCACGGCGCAGGAACCGGGCCGCCTCCAGGCTCCGCAGGATGCGGGAGACCTGACTGCGTTCACGGCCCAGCAGCGCCGCGACCTCGGCGGCGGTGTGGCCGTGCGGGTCCCGCGCGGGGTGCTCGGCGAAGAGTCGGAGTACGGCCAGTCCGCGTTTCAGGCTGCTGTCGGTGGTCATCGCGGGCCGAGCATAGCGCCGGGCCGCTGAGGCACCGCGCGCCATCGTTGCGCGCACATTGCAGGTTCATTGCAAGGTGCGTGCATGATGAGCAACCGGACTTGTCTATTGCGCATCCAGGGATAGTCTCCAGCCATCCCTCGCACGCCAGGATCATTCAGGAGTTCGTCTTGTCCGCTCTGCGCCCGCTACTGCTCCTCGGCTCCGCGATGCTGCTCCTGGCGGGCTGCGCCGACCCCTCCGGGCCGACCGGTGAAGCAGCCGGCACGCCGTCCGGCACTTCTTCCGCCGCCACCGCCGCGATATCGGAGAACGCCACGCTCGCCGCCGAGGTCCCGGCCGCGCTGAAGACGAGCGGGATCACCGTCGCCAGCGACGTCAGCTACCCGCCGATGGACTTCTTCGCGGCCGACAACAAGACGGTCGTCGGCGCGGAGGCCGACCTCGACAAAGCCCTGGGCACCGTCCTCGGGGTCAAGGTGACCGTCGTGAACGTGCCCTTCGACTCGATCCTGCCCGGCCTCCAGTCGGGCAAGTACCAGCTCGGCGTCTCGTCCTTCACGGACACCGCCGAACGGGAGAAGGTCGTCGACTTCGTCACCTACTTCGACGCGGGCACGTCCCTGCTGGTCCCGGCCGGGAACCCGAAGGCGCTGAAGCCCGGAGGCGACTCGCTGTGCGGCCGGGCCGTCGCCGTGGCGAAGGGGTCCACGCAGGCGCTCGTGGACCTGCCGGCCCGGGCGAAGGCCTGCAAGACGCCGATCAAGGTCAGTACCTTCCCGGACGGCACCGGTGTGAACCTGGCCGTCACCAGCGGCCGCGCCGACGCCGCCCTGGCCGACTCCCCGGTCGCCGCCTACGCCGCCAAGCAGTCCGGCGGCAAGCTGGAGGTCGCCGGTGACTCCTACGGCAACGCGCCCTTCGGCATCGCCGTGCCGAAGAACAGTGAGCTGACCGCGCTGCTCAAGTCGGCCCTTGAGGACCTGAAGGCGAGCGGCGGCTACCAGCAGGTGCTCGCCAAGTGGGGCCTGGAGTCCGGTGCCCTGGACAAGTTCGAGATCAACGCGGCCTCATGAGCGAGGAGTTGCCGGTCTACCGGCGCCGCAGGCCGGGCCGGTGGGTGCTGACCGTCGTGGTGGTGCTGCTCGCCGCGAGCCTGGCCCAGTCACTGATCACCAACCGGCGCTTCGGCTGGGACACGGTCGGTGCGTGGCTGTTCAGCCGGACGGTGCTGACCGGCCTGGCGACCACCCTGGAACTCACCGCCGCCGCCATGGCGATCGGGCTCGCGCTCGGCATCGCGCTGGCGCTCATGCGGCTGTCGGACAGCCCCGTGGCCCGAGCGGTCAGTTGGGCGTACATCTGGCTGTTCCGGGGCACCCCGCTGCTGGTTCAGCTGCTGTTCTGGGGCTTCATCTCCGCGCTGTACCCGACACTGTCGCTGCACCTGCCCTTCCTGCCGGCGATCGGTGACGTCCCCGCGAACTCGGTCATCACGACCTTCACCGCGGCCCTGCTCGGTCTCGGCCTCAACGAGGCCGCCTACCTCGCCGAGATCATCCGGGCCGGGATCGTCTCGGTCGACCCCGGGCAGCTGGAGGCCGCGGACGCGCTGGGCCTGTCCCGGGCCAGGACCCTGCGCCGGATCGTCCTGCCCCAGGCGATGCGGGTGATCATCCCGCCGGTCGGCAACGAGACCATCTCCATGCTCAAGACGACCTCCCTGGTGAGTGTGCTGGCCTACGCGGAACTGCTGTACTCCGTGCAGATCGTGTACGCCCGCACCTACCAGACGATCCCGCTGCTGATCGTCGCCAGCATCTGGTACCTGGCCGTCACGACCGTGCTGAACATCGGCCAGCACTACCTGGAACGTCACTTCGCGAAGGGCGGCAGCCGATGATGATCGAGACCACCGGTGTCCGCAAGTCCTTCGCCGGGCGGGAAGTACTGCGCGGGATCGACCTTCGCGTACCGCGCGGAACGGTCACCTGTGTGATCGGCCCCTCCGGTTCGGGGAAGTCCACCTTCCTGCGGTGCGTGAACCACCTGGAGCGGCCCGACGGCGGCCGGATCCTGGTGGACGGCGAACCGATCGGGTACGAGCCGTACCGGGACGGGCTGCGCGAACTGCGCCGCCGTGACCTGGCCCGGCAGCGTCGTGACATCGGCATGGTCTTCCAGCGCTTCCACCTCTTCCCGCACCTGACGGCCCTCGCCAACGTCGCCGAGGGACCGGTCGGCGCGGGCCGCCCCCGCGCGGAGGCCACCGAGGAGGCCCTGGCACTCCTCGACCGGGTCGGCCTGGCCGACCGGCGCGACGCCTACCCCGCCCAGCTCTCCGGCGGCCAGCAGCAACGGGTCGCCATCGCCCGCGCGTTGGCCATGCGCCCGAAGCTGATGCTGTTCGACGAGCCGACCTCGGCCCTCGACCCGGAACTGGTCGGCGAGGTGCTGGACGTCATGCGCGGCCTCGCCGCCGACGGCATGACGATGCTCGTCGTCACCCACGAACTGGGCTTCGCCCGCGAGGTCGCCGACGAGATCGTGTTCTTCGACGACGGCCGGATCCTGGAGTCCGGACCGCCCGGCCGCGTCCTCACGGCCCCCGACCACCCCCGTACCCGCGACTTCGTGACGAGAGTGCTGTGACGACCTTCCGCGACGCCCTGGCCGCCGGCCCCCTCGTCCTGGACGGCGGCATGTCCAACGAGCTGGAGGCCCAGGGCCACGACCTGAGCGGCGCCCTCTGGTCCGCCCGCCTGCTCCGCGACGAGCCCGACGCGATCGCGGCCGTCCACCGCGCCTACTTCGCGGCGGGCGCGCAGGTCGCCATCACGGCCGGCTACCAGGCCACCTACGACGGTTTCGCCCGGCTCGGCATCTCCCGCACCGAGACCACGGCACTGCTGCGACGCAGCGTGTCCCTGGCCCGCGAGGCCGCCCAGGCCGCCGAAACCGCCGAAACCGCCGAGGCAGCTCAGGCCGCCGAAGCCGCAGATGCCGCCGAGGCCGCCCGGTCCGGGACCGCCGGGAAGCGCTGGGTCGCGGCGTCCGTGGGCCCGTACGGCGCGATGCTGGCCGACGGCTCGGAATACCGCGGGAACTACGGTCTCACCGTGGCCGAGCTGACCCGTTTCCACCGCCCCCGGCTGGAGGCCCTGGCCGAGGCGGCTCCCGACGTCTTCGCCGTCGAGACCATTCCCGACCTGCGGGAGGCGGAGGCGGTACTGACCGCCCTGGACGGCCTCGGCATCCCCGCCTGGCTCTCGTACAGCGTCCGCGGGACGACCACCAGCGCGGGCCAGCCCTTGACCGAGGCCTTCGCGCTGGCCCGCAGCAGCGAAGCCGTCGTCGCCACCGGCGTGAACTGCGCCCCCGCCGCCGCCGCGACGGCCGCGCTGGCCCTGGTCACGGGCCTGCCCGGCGTCGTCTACCCGAACGGTGGCGGCACCTGGGACCCCGAATCCCGCAGCTGGCTGGGCGCCCGGGACGAGATCGCGGACCTCGCACCCGCCTGGCTCGGCGCCGGCGCGGCGCTCGTCGGCGGCTGCTGCCGGGTCGGGCCCGCCGAGATCAGGGAGCTGGCCGACCGCGTCGGCAGCGCGCCGGCAGACAGCTGACCGGCATCCCGAGGCCGACCCCGTCCGACCCGCCCCCGCTCCCCCGCCCGCCTCCCCCTCGTACGCGCACCACTCGCAAGGAACGCCACCCATGTCCCAGCCCGCCGCCCTCCCGGTGATCGACCTCTCCGCCCCCGACCGCGAAGCGCTCCACCGGGCCGCCCGCGACGTCGGTTTCTTCCAGTTGGTCGGTCACGGCATCACCCTCACCGAACAGAACCGGCTGCTCGGTACCGCCCGCGACTTCTTCGCCCTGCCCGAGGCCGACCGGCACGCCCTCGACAACCTCGCCTCGCCGCACTTCCGCGGCTACACGCGGATCGGCAACGAGCACACCCAGGGCCGCCGCGACTGGCGCGACCAGCTCGACATCAGCAACGAGCTGCCCGCGCACGTGCCGGCCCCCGGCGAGCCGCCCTACTGGTGGCTGGAGGGGCCGAACCAGTGGCCCGCGGCCCTCCCCGCGCTACGGGAGGTCTCGCTGGCGTGGATGGACCGGCTCAGCGCGGTCGCCCACCGGCTGCTGCACGAGCTGCTCGCGGCCGTCGGCGGCCCCGCGGACTTCTACGACGACGCCTTCTCCGGCCATCCGCGCACGCACCTCAAACTGGTGCGCTACCCGGGGCGGGCCCCGCAGGGGGACGACCAGGGCGTCGGCGTGCACAAGGACTACGGTTTCCTGACCCTGCTGCTGACGGACGAGGTCCCCGGACTCCAGGTGGAGACGCCGGACGGGCGGGACTTCATCGACGTCCCGTACCTGCCGGGCGCGTTCGTGGTGAACCTGGGCGAGTTGCTGGAGGTCGCCACGAACGGCTACCTGAAGGCGACGAACCACCGCGTGGTCTCTCCTCCGGGATCACGTGAGCGCTTCTCCGCGCCGTTCTTCTACAACCCCCGGCTCGACGCCCGGATCACCCCGCTCCCCTTCCCCGGCGCCTCGCAGGCGACGGGCGTGACGGAGGACCCGGACAACCCGCTGTTCGCGGAGTTCGGCTGGAACGAGCTCAAGGGCTGGGCCCGCGCCCATCCCGCGGTGGTGCGGAAGCATCATCCGGAGCTGACGATCGTCCCGCGCACGACCGGTTCCTGACGCATGCGCTGACGTGGGACATCAGGTGTTGGTGCCCCGGGCCGTCACCGGCCAGCGGTCGACGACCTCGCCGTCCCGGACGACCAGCAGTTCGTCGACGAGGTTCACGGGCGCGGCGGGTCGACTCCGACGCTCCCACCATGGAACACGACGAGGTGATCATGACAGGCGGACGCGCCGGGGGCGCAGAGCCGTCACCGTGTGTCCACGGCATCGCGCCGGAACAGGGCCGTCCAGAGGAAGGGTTCGCCGAAGTACGCGGAGTCGGCCGGTTCGTCGCGCATGCGCCGGAGTTCGACCTCCGTGAGGTCGGCGAAGATCCGGCGCAGGGACTCCGGTGTGTAGGCGAGTCCGCCGTGGAGTCGGGCGTCACGGTAGAAGGCCACGTCCGGCAGGTCGGACCCGCCGTGCTCTCCGTCGGTGAAGCAGGTGAGTGCGAAGTGACCGCCGGGTGCGAGCAGTTGGTCGAGCAGGGCGAGGTAGCTGACGCGGCGGTGGGGTGGCAGGTGGTGGAAGCAGCCCGAGTCGTAGATCAGGTCGTAGGGTCCGTCCAGTTCGGTGCGGGCGAGGGCGAAGGCGTCTCCCCGGTGGAACCTGATGTGGGCTCCGGCCTCACGGGCGCGTTCCTCGGCCCAGCCGACGGCCGCCGGGGAGAGGTCGACCGCGTCCACCTGGAAGCCGAGGGAGTCCAGGTGGAGCGCGTTGCGTCCGGGACCGCAGCCCAGGTCCAGCGCCCGGCCCGGGGTGATGAGGCCGCGGTCGAGGTAGGAGGCCAGGTTCTCGTCGGGCTTGGCCTGGAAGAACGGCACGGGTTTCGAACGGTCGGCATAGAAGGTGTCCCACCAGGCGGCCGCGTCGCTCGTCCAGCGGTCGGCGTCGGGTGTGAACAGGTCGTCCAGGAGTGTCAGTACGTCCTCGACAGTGCGGATGTTCCGGTCCATCCGGCCCCCTTTCGCGATGGGGTGACACTACGGCCGGACGGCATGAAATCCCAGCTCAGCACGTGTGACGCGAGGGCGTGCAAGGCCGGTAGGGAGGCGATGGGCGCGGGCCGCGTGCCGGCACTCACGGCCCGGTCCACACAGCCGCCCCTCCCCCCACCAAGGGGCACCGCGCCGCCCTCCAGGACAGCGCTCAGGCCACTTTCTCAGCTTTCGGCGGGTGCGCCCGGGCCTGCCTCACGGTGCAAGCTAAGCGTGCGGACATGGCGGTGGTGCCGCTTTCCGGCGTAGTCGAGAGTGAGGCCTTTCCAACCTGGTTGCGTAGCATGTCGGTTGGTTGAGGACGGCGTTGAGGAAAAGGTGAAGCTCCTGGTAGATGGGTTGTCGACCAAGATCAACCTGTCCGCCCGGAGCTTCACGTGCTTGTCTACCCATCGGGGATCGATCTGTCCACCTCGACCCTGCGCTACTTGTCCGGCCTACTGAGAGCCCGGCGGCGTGAGCGCGGCACGCGCTGGCGCCGCCTGACCGCGGACCGACAGGCTCTGCTCGCGCTGGCTCATCTGCGCTGCGGGCACACGTACGCCCAGCTCGCGGCCGGCTTCGGGATTGGGCTGGCCACCGTCTACCGGTACATCGTCGAGGCGGTTGAGGTACTGGCTGCCCTGCGTACCCGAGAGGCACCCCCATGAGCGAAACCTCCGGTATACCTCCCGCGGACCACAGACGGCGCCGCTCGGTCCGCCGCGCCCTGCTCGCCGCCCTGGCCACCGTAGGCCTGGCGGTCACGGCCGCCACCGCCGGCACCCTCCCCGCCAGCGCCTCGGCGCCCAGCGTGCCGGCGGTGGCGGCCGTGACC